>JBJTTJ010000245.1:0-3085 GCA_046080125.1 Cuspidothrix sp. | reverse complement strand
GTTCAGAGGATTTTTTTGCTAAATATAGTCAGGGAGAAACTTCTGATGATGAGGTTTTTGTGGAATGGGCTGGAAATTATCAGCATTATCTAGCGTTACACCAAGAAATAACCAGCAAACTCCAAGATGTCGCGTAAAATTATCCAAGGGGATTTAGATGAAGTTGAGCAACTTTTACTTAATTGCTCTAACACATACATTGAGGAATATAGGGCGGTAATTTTAACGCCGGAGCGGGCTAATCTTCGTATTAGAATACGTTTTGCAATTAGATATTTATTAGCAGTTAGTGAAGCCTTTGTTGTTGTAAACAATCAGATTGAATATGTTGATTACCGCTATCACTTTCAAGATGAGCAAAATAGTCTAATTTTTCGTTATGACAGTACACCACACTTTTCCAAGTTGCCTAGTTTCCCCCACCATAAACATCTTGTTGATGATGTAGTTGCTTGCGAAAAGCCACATATAGCTGATGTTTTACAAGAGGTGATGGAGTTTTTAAAGTAGTGATATTATTATTTAGCTTATTACAATTCTCCTTTAAATGCACGATGTTGGAGGGATGCAAAGAGGGCATCTAGTTCTGATAATGAGGCGCGATGTGATTTTTTTAGTTCTTCTACTGCTTCGACTCTTTGAGAAAATTCTTTTTGAAGAGATAGGGGAGGAAGTGGAATGATAAAAGAACGAACATCATCAAAATTTAATCCTGATTTTACTCCTTGACGATTACGCCCTTGAACCTGCTTTTTTCCAGTTGGAGAAGCAAAATATGAAGATAAAAATTGTGAATTAATTGACTTCGCTCGTAGAATTGCAAGGTGTTGATTAATGTATGCAGTTTCTATACCTTCAGGTACAACCGCAGTGCGTCCAATATCTGCTGTCATACTTAAAAGTACATCACCTGGTTGAACTTTTGTACGACGTGCTTCCGCAGATTCAGGAGCTTTTACAAAAGCAATATCATCTAGTACAAGTTCATCCCATCGAACATTTTGAATACGAAGAAATAAATCTCCAGATTCAGCATAATAAGCTGCCCATCCACGTGAGCCAGTTGTTATAAAATCTAAAATATTTCCAAGTTTATCAATCTTCCATAGATGAAGAATTGAGTTAGGATCTCCGAACATTTCTAAAAAAATGGATTGAGTGAGGGTGTCGAGTAGTGCGATCGCCTCCTTTCTTTTTCTCCTCAACTCCTCCGCTTGATCTAATATCTCCGCTATTCTTTTCTGTTCCTCTAATGGTGGTAGGTAGAACTTTGTACTCAGAAATTCACCTCTATTTACGTGCTGCATTGTTGCACCATGTAAATGTTTTTTCATATCAAGAATTGCTACTTCCAATCCATGACGTAAGTAACGCTTATCAACTATTTTTTTATTAGGTAAAACACGAAATATATGTTGATTAAGTAATGCTTCTTCTGAGTCATTCCATTCAAAAACACCAAGGGTAGCAGACCATGAAACAAGCAAGTCTCGCGGTTGAACTCGTACAAGTTCGGAAACAGTTTTTTCTGTTCTATTAAAAGGTTTATTTGGATCTGTTAAATTCTGGATTCTAATAATTCGTAAACCTGATTCTCCCCAATCTTGTGGTTTAAAAGCTGCCCCGTTAATAAATTCTGCTACAGAACCAAGTTTTACAAAAGTGTTACTCACCTTAACATTTTCTCCAAATCTTTAATAAACAACATTGATATTAAACAAGAAAAACTTATATATAAATTGCCTCAGATAAAACACGGTCACGAATGCGATTTTTTAAACCATTTTTAGTAACAACATCTACCTTTAAACCAAACAACTGACTTAAATAATCCCTCAATTCCACCAACATAATAAAAGTCGGTGCTGTTTCATAATCTACCAAAATATCAATATCACTTGTTTCTGTTTGCTCACCCCTAGCATAAGAACCGAAAACAGCAATTTCTGTAATTTGGTACATTTCACAGATAGCTTGCTTTTTTAATAATAAAGCCCTTCGACTTCGCTCAGGACAAGCCTCTCGTATTTCCTCAAAACTTTTCATCATCTAATATCCTTATTGTAACTTCATTAAAGCCTGAGCTTTAGCAAGACGGACCAAATGCTCAATAAACTCATAATGTTGCCATAAAACAAGATCATTTTCATTTAATCCTTGATGACGATTTTTCTCTAAAAGAGCATCAATTTCATCCTGAACATCAGAAGAAAGACGAAGAGATAAAATTTCTTCAGGAGATGGTAACATTGCCAAAAACTCTAAAACCTCAGCTAAACCAGAAATACCACCCTTGGGATGAGCGTGAATTTCCCGTAACCCTAAAGCCAAGATTTTCAGCAAATCTTCCTTGTAAGATTCTAAACTTGGTAACATTTCATCAGGAATATCTAAAGTAATTTGCATAGCTTTTTTACCTCAATAAATCAATTATATACACATTCCCTGAGCCTCCCCGTTCCCTGAGCGAAGTCGAAGGGAACAATTACCCTTGTAATAACTCATTTACAGTTAACTTCACCTCAGAAAACAAAGGGGAACAAATCACCTCATCACCTGTAAAAACCTGCTCCTCATACAAACCTTCCACCCACTCTAAAACAGTCACCTTTTGCGCCATCGGATCTACAATCCAATACTCAGCAATTCCCCGCGCTGCATACTCAGAACGCTTGTAACGATAATCTCGCTTTTCTTGATTAGGACTAACCACCTCAACCACCAACAAAGGAGGCGGCATATCCATTAAAATTAAAGAGCGTGTAGCATCTTTCATCACCTGTGCCAATTCCTCAGAAAATACCACTAAATCAGGAACACGCACCCCCACCATACGACTATTTACAGCTATTTCTGTTTTCATACTCAAGCGGTAATAGGGAATACCTAACTTGAGAAAATAAGCAACTAAAAACATCGCTACGCGCCGGTTTATCTCACTTTCAGAAGACATAGGAATTAATTCCCCATTTTCCAACTCATAGAAATAATCCGTCCCATCGTCATAATTAAGAAATTCCTCAAAAGTCATCTTTTTAGCAGTTGTAGCTACCATGAACATTACTCCTATAAAATTTAAAACCTC
>JBJTTJ010000244.1:0-12209 GCA_046080125.1 Cuspidothrix sp. | reverse complement strand
TCACAGGTTTAACAGGAATCTTAACCACAGCTAATTTTACAATAGTTTAATAGTTAACACAGCATATTCCATAAACCGCTACGCGAACGACAAGCTCAGTACAAGCTCCCCTCGACACAGGAACTTAATTGAAACACAATCAAGTTGGGCGACACCGTGCAAGTCTACCGAGAGATAACCGCTCCTATAAGTAAAGTCTAGCTTTGTCTAGGTTTTATATAGCAGACAACTGACAACTAACCACTGACAACTGACCAATCCCCGATTTTTCCCACTCAGTCATGACTAATGAAATAAATACGCTACACTCATGTTAGGGGCGAACTAATGCCAGTTCGCCACAATACTTCTTGGAAGATATCCCTATCGCCTCCAAGTGGGTCAAAGCCCACTTTTTTTATTGAATTTTCCCATGACTCATCCTTTAATACCACAAATTATTGATTTAGCCACACCAGTAGCAGCAGAACTAGGATTAGAAGTTGTTGGCGCTGTTTTTCACACAAACCAGCGTCCCCCAGTCTTGCGGGTAGATATCTGTAATCCTCTACAGGACACTGGACTGGACGATTGTGAAAGGATGAGCCGTGCCTTAGAAGCCTCATTAGATGCCGTACAGATAATTCCAGATGCTTATGTATTGGAAGTATCTAGCCCTGGTATTTCGCGGCAACTGGTAACAGACAGGGAATTTATTTCCTTCAAAGGATTTCCTGTTATTATTTCCACTTCCCCCCCCTACGAACAACAACAAGAGTGGATAGGCCAATTGGTTCGCCGGGATCAGACCACAGTTTATCTCAATCAAAAAGGTCGTGTAGTGGAAATTCCCCGTGATCTCATCACCAAAGTGCAACTAGATGAGCGTCGCTAACCAACTTCAGATTTCAGACATTGGACGAGGGACTTGATCCATTTTTTTAGTTATCGGTAATTGGTGAGGAGTAGTGGTGATCTAAGAACAATCACTCCTTATCTATTATCTGATTCTGTTGACCACTTACATAAAATTTTAGGAGACTGCGTATGTCAATGGTGACTTTATCAGGATTAAAAGACCTAATTGAAAATATTAGCCAAGAACGAAATTTACCCCGATTGGCCGTGCAAGCAGCTATTAGAGAAGCCTTGCTCAAAGGTTACGAACGCTATCGTCGCGCTCAAAATCTAGAACGGAAACAATTTGATGAAGAATATTTTCACAATTTTGAGGTAGAACTAGATATTGACGGTGAAGGCTTTCGCGTCCTTTCCACTAAAACCATTGTGGAAGCAGTCGCTAACTCCGATCATCAAATTTCCTTAGACGAAGTACAGCAGGTGGCCCCAGAAGCCCAACTAGGCGATTCTGTAGTATTAGATGTCACTCCCGATCAAGGCGAATTTGGGCGCATGGCCGCCATGCAGACAAAACAAGTATTAGCCCAAAAATTGCGGGATCAACAGCGCCAAATGGTGCAAGAAGAGTTTCAAGATTTAGAAGGAACAGTATTACAGGCCAGAGTTCTACGTTTTGAAAGACAATCAGTAGTTTTAGCCGTCACAAGTGGATTAGGACAACCAGAAGTAGAAGCCGAGTTACCGAAGAGGGAACAATTACCCAACGATAACTATCGAGCTAATGCTATGTTTAAGGTGTACCTGAAAAAAGTTTCCCAAGGACAACAACGGGGACCACAATTAATGGTATCCCGCGCTGATGCAGGTTTAGTAGTTTATCTATTCGCCAACGAAGTCCCAGAGATTGAAGACGAGGTAGTGCGAATTGTTGCTGTAGCCCGAGAAGCTAACCCTCCCTCCCGTTATGTTGGTCCGCGAACAAAAATTGCCGTTGATACCTTAGATCGTGACGTAGACCCGGTGGGAGCTTGTATTGGATCACGGGGATCAAGAATCCAAGTGGTCGTAAATGAATTACGGGGAGAAAAAATAGATGTAATTCGCTGGTCTCCAGATCCCGCTACATACATTGCTAATGCCTTGAGTCCAGCTAGGGTGGATGAAGTCAGACTCATGGATCCCGAAAGTCGCCAAACCCACGTTTTAGTAGCAGAAGATCAACTGAGTTTGGCAATTGGTAAAGAAGGGCAAAATGTGCGATTAGCCGCCCGCTTGACTGGTTGGAAAATTGATATCAAAGATCAGGCTAAATATGACCATGCAGCCGAAGATATCAAATTTGCCGCCGTTAGAGCCCAGTATCAAGCAGAAAATAACGAAGATGACAGATCAGAATTTGAAGATGAAATGGAAGAACAATTAGAATTAAATTCAGATAGTTTTGACAACGACGAGGAAGATTAATTTTCCCAAATTATCACCCACCGACGGGGCGGGGTTTCCCCTCCCCACCGCCAACAAAACTGTTTAGTATCAAAAACATATCCGATTTCATCCTACAAAAGACTGATGAAACCCAACTATCGGTGTTGTATTAGTTGTCGCCAAGTCAACTTAAAACAAGAGTTTTGGCGGATTGTCCGCGTCTTTCCATCTGGAAATGTACAATTAGATCAGGGCATGGGGCGCTCTGCCTACATTTGTCCCCAAGCTAGTTGCTTGCAACTAGCTCAGAAAAAAAATAGACTAGGGCGTTGTCTTTGGCCAGGACGGCGATCGCTGCATCAAACAGTTCCAGACATAGTGTATCAAACATTATGGCAACGGTTAAATGGCAGTGATTCCCCAGATCAGACAAATGGTAACAACTAAAATTGCGATAATCTGTGAGAAGAAGATGAAAAAGGCCAACCTGTTGGCACTTTCAATTATAACCTTTAGTATCGCTCAAGTTAGTGCCAAAATAGTAAATGGATGTAACCCGCTAGTTTCATCTGCCTAATTTTTGGGCGGCAGACTCCAAGCATTACCTCCAAGAAGTTTTTCTGGATTGTGTTGTGGCAGACTCAGAATCAGCAAAACAAAAACATCGAACATGGCAACCTGGTGGCGCAACAGCGCTGTTGGACATCAACCATCATTTCTGGTGGGGATGCCAGCATTAAATAGAAACATCTCTCTTTCCTAACTGGAGGCACCGGCAAAATCACCAAGGGCAACCGCAAAAAAACAGTGATCAAAGGGTGGAGATGTCACAAACCAGGCAACCATCCATTAAAACTGTAAATTAAGGGGGAAAGAGTGGATGAACAACAGCAAAGTTAGAATCTATGACTTATCAAAGGAATTGAATTTGGATAATAAAGAGCTATTAGCAATTTGCGATCAGCTCGATATCGCGGTTAAAAGCCATAGCAGTACGATTTCTGAATCAGAAGCTCAACAAATTCGTAGCGCAGCCCAAAAAGTTGCCGTCCCGAATTTAATCTCTAAACAGGAACAAGATACAAACGGACATAAACCAAACTCAGCCCAAAACCGCGCTAAAAACCGACAAGGGAGCGCAAATCACAAACAACAAATTCTGGAAATTCGTAAACCCAAAATATTGAGAAACACTACTACCAACAACCCAGATGCCTCAGGGGCAACTGAAGCTAATCATCCCTCACCTCAACGGTCTTTCGCTACACCAGTCTCACCCATGAAGCCGACGGCACCAACTCGACCAGTACCCCGAACCCAATCTGAAGCCCCGCAAAAGCAAAATCCTCAGCCACCGGAACAAGGATCTCATCCCCAACCGGTAGCTGAAAAGCCTACGGCGGAAAAGTCAGAAAAAATATCTACTCCCAGACCCAAACCAGAGAAACCACAAAAACCACAACTGGCTTCTCCGCCCCCTCGCCCAGATGGGGAAAAATCATCAAAAACAGAACAGATCGCCACCACAGAAAAACCGATTCTCAAACGCGATCGCTCACAGCGCACTGAAGAAGATCGGCAACCTGTCCGTGGTAAAGCCCATAAAGCCCCAGCCGACCAAGGTTCACAAACTGCGCCACCAAAACCCAGTCGCGGTAACTCAGCCCCGACCAAACCAGAACAACGCGGCAACAGACCATCAGGTGGCGCACCAGGCGATATTCAACGTCCTAGCAGACCTGCACGCTCCAGTGAACCAGTGGCAGCCATGCCCGTGGCAACTCCACCTAGGCATAATGCAGTAGGAGGGAAAAAAGAACTACTAGACGACACACCAATTATTCCCGATCTTCTAGACCTCAAACGCCCGACCCCACCTCGTCCCAATAAAGGTGGCAAAAAATGGCAAGAAGAGGAAATCATTGACGAAATCAAAGAAAAGTCCAAGGTCGGTCCGAAAAATAAACGGATCAAGCCTATCCTCGACGATGATTTACTCGATGATGAAGAACTAGATGAGAACGGTATAGAAATTGCTGCCGCCGTCCAAGTTAGTCTTTCTATTGCCCGTCCTCCCAAACCCAAGTCTGCTCGTGCAGCTACTCCCACAGCAGCCGTGATCGCTGCACCTAGCACCAAAGGTAAAAAATCTAGTTCCCCCCGCGAACAAAACCGTCGCCAAGAAGTAGAACAAAAACCCGAACGCCCTTCCATCCTCACTGTCACAGGTCCATTAACAGTTCAAGAACTGGCGGATGCTTTGGTGATTGCCGATACAGAGATTGTCAAAATCCTGTTTATGAAAGGCATGGCTGTCAATATCACCCAAAACCTGGATATTCCTACTATCACTCTAGTCGCTAAAGAACTAGAAGTGGAAGTAGAAGTGGTGGAACGAGAAGCAGAAGCTCGCAAAGTCACGGAAATGATCGATGTGGAAGACTTGGATCACCTCATCCGTCGTCCCCCTGTTGTCACTATTATGGGTCACGTAGACCACGGTAAAACCACTCTCCTTGATTCCATTCGCAAAACTAAAGTCGCGGCTGGTGAAGCTGGTGGTATTACCCAGCATATCGGTGCTTACCACGTAGATATTGAACATGAAGGCAAACCACACCAAATCGTCTTCCTAGATACTCCCGGTCACGAGGCCTTCACGGCTATGCGTGCTAGAGGCGCTAGGGTGACAGATATTGCTGTCTTGGTCGTGGCGGCTGATGATGGCGTTCGTCCCCAAACCATTGAAGCTATTAGCCATGCTAAAGCCGCAGATGTTCCCATTGTGGTTGCCATCAATAAGATTGATAAAGAAGGCGCGCAACCGGAACGGGTTAAACAAGAACTCACCAATTATGGTCTCACGGCTGAAGATTGGGGTGGTGAAACAATCATGGTTCCTGTGAGCGCCATCAAAGGTGAAAACCTTGATACCCTCCTGGAAATGATTATGTTGGTGTCAGAGGTGTCTGAACTATCCGCTAATCCAGACCGGGTGGCGAAGGGAACGGTCATTGAGGCTCATTTGGATAAAGCTAAGGGTGCAGTTGCTACCTTGTTGATTCAAAACGGTACTCTCCGCGTGGGTGATATGCTAGTCGCTGGATCAGCCTTCGGTAAGGTCCGAGCTATGGTCAATGATCGCGGTAAGCGCGTAGATGTTGCTAGTCCATCCTTTGCTGTTGAGGTTCTCGGTTTAAGTGATGTACCCGCCGCCGGTGACGATTTCGAGGTCTTTGAAAACGAAAAAGAAGCTCGCGCCTTAGCCAGCGATCGCGCTGATAAACAACGTCAATCTCGCTTGTTACAAGGTCGTGTTACTCTCACCACTCTGTCAGCACAAGCACAAGAAGGCGAGTTGAAAGAACTCAATTTAATCCTCAAGGGCGATGTGCAAGGTTCTGTGGAAGCTATCATCGGCTCTCTACGCCAAATTCCTCAAAACGAAGTCCAAATTCGGATGCTCCTAGCTACGGCTGGCGAAATTACCGAAACAGATATAGACTTGGCTGCGGCTAGTAACGCTGTCATCATTGGTTTCAATACTACCTATGCTAGTGGCGCTAGACAAGCTGCGGATGAAGCAGGTGTGGATGTCCGAGAATACAACATCATCTACAAACTTCTAGAAGATATCCAAGGCGCTTTAGAAGGTCTCCTTGAGCCTGAGTTGGTTGAAGAACCTTTAGGACAAACAGAAGTCCGTGCTGTCTTCCCTGTCGGCCGTGGCGCTGTTGCTGGTTGTTATGTCCAATCCGGTAAACTCATTCGTAATTGTAAGGTGCGTGTGCGTCGTAACAACAAGGTCATTTATGAGGGTGTTCTCGACTCTCTCAAACGGATGAAAGAAGATGCCCGCGAAGTTAACGCAGGTTATGAATGTGGTATCGGCATTGATAAGTTCCATGACTGGGCTGAAAATGACATCATCGAAGCCTATCAAATGGTAACTAAACGTCGTACCCTGACTATGACAAAGTAATCCCGTGATCACAACGTTGAGTGCTGAGTTCATGAGTGTTAAATTAAAACTATTAATCGTTCAACACTCAAATAATATAAACTCAGCACTCCGTAATTTAGGAGTCAGAACTCAACAGGCAAAAGAAATACAATCCGGTAAGAAATAGTTTGATGATTAACTTCAGTTGATAACCACCTGACTACTGGTATAACTTAAACAAATTCTGGGTTTAACAAAAAACAAGGAAAATTCTCAATTTGGTGACGCATGAGACAGAATTTTCCACTATAAAACCATTATCCTGAGAAAAGATTAAGCCAAAATTTTCAATTTTAGGTCTGGGTGGCTAAAATTAGGTCTTCCCCTTAAGTACGAAATAAATAATCAATTTCAAATCCCAAATCCCAAATTGTCTAATTCTGGAAGTCAAATACAAGGAATGAGGAATTATGGCTCAATTTCCAACTCCTAGCGATTACGCCCATAGTAGCGATAGCAAAAACTATATCAAAGGTGAGCATAGAGATCGCCTAGCTGCTAATACTCAGTTTTCACATAATCTAAAATATGTGATCTCTGCTAGTTCTGGCTTTCAAAGATGGCAACTAGAATCTAATACCCAACTGGCAAGTTTACGTCTGGATCAGCAAGTACAAATGTATCTAAGAGAAACCTTAGAAACCTTAGCTTATTAACTATGTTGTAAATACTTAAAATTTGTACTTGTCCTGGCCTTGGTAGGACATTTGAGGATAAGATATCTTATCCTCATTTTTTATTGCAGCTGAAAATTCTCCATAGTTTAGATATACAGCAGATTTTTTCCATAAGGTATAAATCATAATCATAAAACTGTTACCCTAAACTTTGGCTAAAATACTATAATTAGGTAGATAATTTCAGTAACAAAATGAAAAATCAGAGTTTTCACATTTCCAATTTATCCTGGCAAAGCAGCCTTACAGCTTTGTTGTTAATTGCTGGTAGCTCCACCCTTATACCTAATCAGGTTAAGGCAGGTAATAAACCAGTGGTAACTGCTCAAGTTCCAGCTAGTGCTAATGTCATTTATGTCAATTCCGCTACAGGACAAGACGTAACAGGCACGGGAACTGTTGCCTCACCTTATAAAACAATTACCTTTGCTCTATCTAAGGCTCAACCAGGTACAGTAATTCAGGTTGCTCCTGGTATCTATAGTAAGGATAGTGGTGAAAAATTCCCCCTTGTGCTTAATCCAGGGGTGACACTTCAAGGTAATGAATCCAATAAAGGTGAAGGTATCTTAATTATTGGTGGTGATTTTTACACCAGTCGCACTTGGGCAAAACAGGATATTACACTCTTAGCTAACAATAATACTGTCATTACAGGTTTAACTTTTACCAACCCTAATTCCCGGGGAACGGCTATCTGGCTGGAATCTAGTAGTCCTGTGATCAAAAATAGCACCTTTATCAACTGCAAGAGAGACGGGGTTTATCTCACGGGTACAGCTAATCCCCAAATCGAAAATAACGTCTTTTTAAAAAACGAGGGTCAGGGGATTTCCGTAACTAAATCTGCACAAGGTTCGATTCGTAGTAACTTCTTTCAGGATAATGGTTTTGGTCTGGCAGTTGGTGGTAGTTCTACACCTTTGATAGAGGGCAACAATATCATCCAAAACAAAAGCGGTTTGTATATCAATGATACAGCAAAACCCATACTCCGTAAAAACTCCATTCGTAATAATACACAGGATGGTATAGTTGCTACTATCAGCGCAGTCCCTAACCTGGGAACTAATGACAGTCCTGGTGGTAATCTCATCCGTGATAACGTTCGTTATGATCTTAACAATGCGACAAAAGGTACGAGAATTGTCGCAGTTGGTAACGATATTAATGAGAAAAAGATTTTTGGCGCAGTTGATTTTGTTGCCGCTAACGTCCCCGATAATAATACTGGAAATACTGGAAATACTGGTGGTAATGCTGGGAATACAGCCTTTAAAGATGTTCCAACAGGTTATTGGGCAAAAGCTTACATTGAAGCCTTAGCTGCTCAAAATATTATTGCAGGTTTTCCCGATGGTAGTTTTAAACCCAATGAACCTGTAACTCGCGCCCAATTTGCGGCGATTATTAATAAGGCTTTTAAACCAAAGTCAACGCGAGCAGCGATTACTTTTAAAGATGTAGCCGGCAATTATTGGGCTTATAATGCCATTCAAATTGCTTCTAGTAGTCCTTTTCTATCTGGTTATCCTGATTTCACTTTTAAACCAGAGCAACAAATTCCTAGAGTTCAAGCTTTAGTAGCTTTGGCTAATGGTTTGGGTTTAAGTGCTAGTTCTCAAAGTATCATCAGCTTCTATATGGATGCTAGTGAAATTCCTAATTATGCAGTCGGCCCGGTCGCTGCTGCAACTTTACGCCAATTGGTGATTAACTATCCCAATGTGAAGGAACTTGCACCTCAACGTCAAGCAACTAGATCCGATATTGCCGCCTTTGTATATCAAGCGCTGGTCAATGCTGGACGGGTTAAACCTATTAATTCTCCCTATTTGGTGACGGGTAAATAGGTAGGGGAGCAGTGGTTCGACTTCGCTCATCAACCGGGGAGCGGGGGAGCAGGGGAGGAGACAATAATTTCATTCTTCATTCTTCATTCTGAATTCCTACCTATTGCTTCTTCTTTCTGTTTTCCCATTGCCAAAGAAGTACCATTAGTCCTATTACTCCTAGTTGGACGGCGAAATTAGGCAAAGCTTGTTCAATATCACGCCCTGCTAAGAGTTGAAAAAAGAAGACGAACGCACCGATGAAACCAGATGCACCCACGCTGATGTAGATAAATTTCCGCAAACCCCGATAGGGTGCGGCTGCTTCGGCTTTGAGGCGTTGATATTGTTGAGGTTTGAGATTATTTTGAGAATTTTGTTCCATCATCAGTAAATTATGTTATAATGTTTGACTGTGTGCGCCGATGTGGCTCAGGGGTAGAGCAACTGATTCGTAATCAGTAGGTCGTGGGTTCAAATCCCATCATCGGCTTTGTTTTCAGGATATATGTGGGATGTTTGCCTTTTTGTCGCCATGTTTCAATTTCTGGATGTTTACCCATTTGTATCAGTAGTTCGTTAATTAATGGTGTGTTTTTCTGCTATATAAAACCTAGACAAAACTAGACTTTACTTTCTACTTCAACGGGAGCATGGGAGCAGTTATCCCTCGGTAGACTTTCACGCCTTAGCCAAACGCGATAAATTAATTGCACCAAGCAGTTAAAAAAGTTAGGGATAGATGAAATAACTCAATTAAAAGGAGGGAAAAACTATGCAGCAGTATTAGTAGATTTGGAAACAAGAAAGCCCATAGCGTTATTAGAGAAAAGAAATAAGGAGGTCATGGCAGAATACTTATCCAGCCTGGGGTCAGAGATATTAAACCAGATAGAAGAAGTCAGCATAGATTTATGGATACCATATAAAAGTGTCGTTCAAGAAATGATGCCAAATGCCCAAGTAGTCGCAGATAGATTTCATGTCATGAAACAAATCAATGAAGAGTTAGATGAACAAAGAAAGAAGGAAAAAAGAGCGGCAGAAAAAATCAAAAACAAGAAAGAAAGAGAAGAGAAATTAGCGGGATTGATTCATAGTAAATACCCTCTATTAAAGAAAAAAGAAAGTCTCAGCACCGAGGAAGAAGCTAAAATAGAATCAGTACAAAAAGTCGCTCCCTTTTTAGGAGATATGTATAGGATTAAAGCAGAAATTCGAGCTATATTTGATAGCCAAATAACCAGTGATGAAGCCTTAGATAAATTTCTCAACTGGACAAAAACAGCTTATAAATATTTCCCAAAAAGTTGTCGAACGATAAGTAGATGGATAGATGAAATTCTTGCTTATTTTGATAACCGAACTACTCAAGGAGTTGTAGAAGGAATTAATCAAAAAATTAAGCTCATTAAAAGGAGAGCTTATGGCTTAACTAACTTTGATAATTTTAGAAGAAGGATTTTACTAAATTGGTATTTCTCCTACTAATTTATCATATTTAGTCTGGAAGAGCCACCAATATAACCCCCTGTAGCCTCACCCAAAGTCTTCAAGATTGCCTTACTAGAAAGATTAGAAGCAACTGAAAATTCCACTAAATAAATCCTTTTATCATTCACCACTAGAAAAAAACAAAGGTAAAACAAACGCTGCGATAATTCCTCCCAATACAATCACCTCAATTATTTTCAATAATAAACTACCTCCCATAAATTGATTAATTTCTTCCCTAAGATTATGGGAGAAATTAGCTAACCAACTACGCAAACGAGTATACCAATTAACTGGATGATCTTCTGGGACAACTTTCCATGATACCATTGATAGTAATAATGGCAAACCACCCACCTTAGCAGACATCAAAACATGAATTGCTAAACAACAAATCATGATTAGCCAAGCTATTAAATGAGCATAATACCAAACATGATCAAGTTCTCCTGTTGGTAGCCATTCTTCTTTCATCATTCTCCCGGAAACTACTGCTAAAACCGCAGCGAGTAACATTTTAGTATTTGCTAACCGTTGTAAACTTACCCACCAGATTGGTCTACCAAATTGATTTAGGTTCTGAATAGAATCTGGTTGTAATAGTCGTCTTTTACCGACATGAAAACTATAAACAGCAAAAAATGGCAGTAAAATCAAGAAAAATACGGCTAATGTTCCATGAATATCCTGAATAGGATTGATTTTTGGCAGGGGTATATATCCAAATCTTTTGTCAAAAGTGTTGTAAACTAAGAATCCGCTGATAATTGCGCCAATTACTAAAATTCCGCTAACACTATGAAGGATTCTCAAGATTAAGGGTTGATATGGTGCTGAACGATTCATAAGCTCAAAAAATTAAGTTAAAGTGATAATATCCCCGACTTCTTTGATTTATTGTATTCATAAATTATCAGTTGATCTGACAAATCGGTGATCTGGGTATGAAGGATAAGCCAATATCTATATTATCACTTCTTGAACATCAAACAACATGAACATCAAAAGTCCTCTCCGTTATCCTGGTGGTAAATCTAGAGCAATTAAGACAATCTCTGAATATCTTCCAAAAAAGTTGTCTGAATTTAGAGAACCCTTTGTTGGTGGTGGTTCAGTCTTTATTCATTTAAAACAACAATATCCTAATTTAAAGATGGCAATTAATGATTTAAACCCCGAATTATATCTATTTTGGTATTTGGCACAATCTGATTTATCAAAATTAGTTGCTGAAGTTCGTCAGGTTAAAGAAAATTATCAAGATGGAAAATTACTCTTTGCCAAATTAGCTCATGTAGATGTCAATAATTTATCATATTTAGAAAGAGCAGTCCGGTTTTTTGTTCTGAATAGAATTACATTTTCTGGTACTATAGAATCAGGTGGGTTTTCTCTAGAAGCCTTTCATAAAAGGTTTACCTATTCATCAATAGATAGACTGGAAAATTTAGGAAATATATTAACACCAGATATCAAAATCACCAATTTAGACTACAGCCATCTTATTAATCAACCAGGAAAAGATGTATTTATTTTTTTAGATCCTCCCTATTTTAAAGCCGAAAAATCTAAACTATATGGTAAAAAAGGTGATTTACATACAGGTTTTGATCATCAGAGATTGGCTTCAAACTTAAAACAATGCCCTCATAATTGGTTAATTACTTATGATGATTGTTCAGAAATAAGAGAAAATTTTAAATGGGCAAATATCATTGAGTGGGAATTACAATATGGCATGAATAACTATAAACAGAAAAAAGCCGAAAAAGGCAAGGAGCTATTTATTAGTAATTATGAAATTAACCTGAATAACTAGATCCCCGAGTTTTCTAAGAAGTCGGGGATCTAAAGCTGGTAAAATCATATCGAATATGATCACACACTCAAACCATGGATTTTACTATTTGGTCTGATTTACTCAAACAATTATTAGAA
>JBJTTJ010000243.1:0-5965 GCA_046080125.1 Cuspidothrix sp. | reverse complement strand
CTGGGGATGTATTTGTGGAGATATTTTGTAATCCTAATATCTGGCCTACTCCCTTTGCGGCTAAAGTTTTGTTAACAATTCGCAATTTAGGTATTCGGTTGACAACAGAAGCGGAACTTACCCGCGTTATTGAGGATCTTAATCAGTATTTAGAGCAGTTTTAAATTAGGTAGTAGGGAAGAAGGGGAATTTTTGCCAATAAACATCTGGTGAAAATTAAATGTGCGTATATCTCACTCTCATACAGAGTATGGGAATGAGATCACCAGATAAGTTAGCACCCCTGACTAAACTTGTCACCAAATTCCGATAGAGGTATTGTTACTAAGCTATTTTTTGATTGGACTTGCTTTATTAAATATTCTATGTATATACTATGTAATAGGATTTTCAACCAGACAACACCCAAAGTTACCAAGTATGGATTTAGCAATATGAGCAACTCAGTATATAAAGTATTTGCAGAAATCGAGTCTAAAGCCAAACTACTAGCTCAATACTGGGATAACTTTCATACAGAAATATCCCAGCACCTACCGGAGAGTTATCAACCGGAAATACAAGAACTTACCGATAAATTAGAAACAGCATTAACTCAGCTAGTCTACGAACTACAAAATCCTACTCTCACCCTGGCCACAACGGGAACTACCAGCAGTGGTAAAAGCACTCTGGTTAATTTGCTATGTGGTGCGGAAATTGTCCCGGTTGCAGTTAGAGAAATGAGCGCTGGTGCAGTGACTATTGAGTATAATACAGAAAAATCTCTGATCATTCATGAAACACCGGGGGCGTTATGGGAATGTGGAGAATGGAGAGGCATTAGTGACGATAAAATTTATCAACGTCTTTATCAAGCAATGATAGGTTATATCGAAAATAGAGAAACCCAACCAAATTTAGCCTGTCCCCAATCTACAATTACTTATCCTTTTCGACTGTTAAAAGAATCTCAATTACAATTACCAAAAGCAACAAGAGTAAGAATACTTGATTTACCTGGTTTAGCTTATGTGGGTGATCAGGGTAATGCTAATGTGATTAAACAATGTCGAGAGGCTTTGTGTATAGTTACTTATAATAGTGCAGAGACAGATTCTCAGAAAGTAAAAAGTTTATTGCAAGAGGTAGTACAGCAGGTAAAAGATTTAGGTGGTTCTCCGGCGCGGATGCTTTTTGCACTGAATAGGATTGATGTTTTTCGAGCCGATAGAAGCTGGCCAGAATCAGAAAATCGGTTTGTTGAAAAAGCTATTCGTGATATTAAAAATGAATTAACTGAGCAATTAAAGGAATATACAGAAGATATTGAAAATTTAAAAGTAGTTAAACTGAGTACATGGCCAGCTTTATTATCTTTACAAATTCAAAATCAAGATGATCTTTACAGTGCAGATGCTTGTAAAAAAGCGGATAATCATTTTAATGGATTAATTGAAGATATTTTAGAAGATTTGCCACGTAATACACAAAAATGGAATAGACACGAAAAAAACAGAGTTGCTCAAGCATTATGGCAAAAATCCTATGCAGAGGAATTTCAACAAAATTTGAGGGAACATATTAATAAACATTTTCCACAGTTGGTAATTCCCCAAATTATAGAACGTTTTAATATAGCTGCTGGAAATGCGATCGCAGAATGGGCAATACAAATAACAAACGCTGTTCTTAATAGTTCTGAGGAACGGTATAATCAAGAATGTGAAAATATAGCACAAATTAGATTATCAATTGAGCGTTTCTTACAAATTAGCGACTCAAATTTAAGAGAACCATTTGAAAAACTAGAGATAAAAGTTAAACAAGTTCTAGCAGAAGAATCAACAGATGATCCTGTAAATTATATCAGAAGTGTAATTACAGAACTTCAGAATGTTCAACCATATAATGAATTAGGAGAGAAATTATATCCTCTTTTTGGATGGCGTATTGAATTAAAAAGAGGAATAGAACAAGTATTAGAAGCAGTAGCAAAGTCTTTAGAAACTGGCAGAGTAGACTTAGACAGTCCCAATTTAAAAAAGACAAATATCTTAAATGTCAATTTACTATCAAGAAACTTAAATCGTTTAGTAAACTTAGGTTATACATCTTCTGTTGCTAAAGAAGGTAAAAAAATCGAAGCAAGGACAGACACAGAGAAAAATAAACTCCAACAAATCAATGAGGAATTAAATGAATTGTCTATTCATCTTAACATTGTCATAGAGGATGTATTAAAGCAAATTTCTAATCAAGAATTAAATAGAATTTATCAGGCTGTGTCTGAATTATTTCGTTGTCATTTGTCTTATATTGAAAAGGAAGCAAATGATATTGCACCTAACATAGCGGTGAAATTTCCTGACTCCCAACTCACTCAAGTCAATAATAAACTTACCTTTAGTTTTAAGTTTAGTGCAGGATTTGCTATTACAAAAGGAACTTGGAAGGAAGAAATACAGGTTGAACGAAAAGAAAGACTTTGGTATACATTATGGCTATGGGAAAAAACCGTTTATGATATCCAATATCAAACCCGTTCTAGCGATAATGCTGAAATACCTAGCGTGGAGGATTTACTCACAGGTTGGATTATTCAGTCACAGGAAGAAGAAATAAAAATAGTCAATCAAATTGCGGGTTGGTTATTAGAACAAATTGATTTTCTAAAAAAAAATGTAGATAATATCCAAAATGATATTATTGATCGTTATCAAGAAAGACTTGATAAAGCTAACCAAGAAATTACTATAGATTATGAAAAACAAAGAAATGTATGGCTACCTATGCAAAAAAAAGCTCAAGACTTAGCAGAAGAATTTTCTAGTTTGGAAAATACTTCAAAATTCAATAATTGACTTTGTTACTTTGATAAAATTTATCCATACTAAAAATACAATGATATGAATTTGCAAGGATTTTCACCAGGACAAAGGCTAGAAAATTTGTACGAAGATGTTTTTGATGATATTTATCCCCAGATAAAAAATCAGAAAAAAGGAGTTCTATCCACAGTAATATATTTGATACTGACTCCAGAAGATTCAAAGGCCAAACAAATTTGTAATGATTTAAAAATTGAAAGTAACGCATTATTAAGTGACGATTTATCTATATCATCCGATATTATTGGGCTTTTTATAAGTAACCCAAACGATAAAAAACAATGGATAATTGAGCCATTAAAAGAAGGCGTTAAGAATGCACGTAAATCTTTTGGTAGTAATTTGGAAGATAATGATATGAAATTATTTCAAATTGTTGTAATAGGATGTTTTATTGTAGGGACGGTTTCTTGTTTTATATATCTCAAAAAGAAACAAGAAGATGGAGAAAATGCACAAAAAGAAAATCATAAGAATTCACCTTTCAGCAGCCCACCACCACCCAACAAAGTTTCTATAACTGTAGCATTATGTCTTATCGTACCTGCATCAGTGGTAGAAAATATTAGAGAAAATTCTACAATTAATGTCTCTGATATAGAAACACTCATAGAAAATGCTTCATATTTTTTATGTACTAGTATTGAAGATGCTGACACTACACAAAAGTTTCTAGAACTAACCCCTGACGATATTACAGAGCTGAGTGAACAGAGAGAAGTTTACATCAGAATTAATATTGCTGATGGTGAAGAAATGATCGGAAAAAAAGTTAAATATAGCTTGAAGAGAAATTTACCTAATAATAAAGGTGTGGTTAGAAAATTAGCTTGTCTCAAATATTTATCTGTATCTGGTTTAGAAAAATTTAACCGCATTTAAGGACTATAAAAAATGGATTGGAAAACAGCATCTTCTTACTACGAAACCCGTCTAACCGAGGCATTAAACATCCAAAGACACGCGGTTAATTTAGCCAACTTACCTCAAGCAGAAGTTCCCGAAAAATTAAAACAAATCCTAATACAAGAAGCACAACCCGCACGTCGTCAACTAGAAAGACTCAAAAAACGTGAATTTCGGATTGCAGTTGTTGGGTTAGAAAAAGCCGGAAAAAGTACCTTTGTTAATGCTTGGTTAGAATGTGATTTACTTCCAGCAAAGGGAGGAAGATGTACATTTACCACCACACAAATTTATTCAGTTGAACATGAATCAGAACAAAGATTAGAAGTACAAGCCAAAACAGAAGCTGAATTTATCAACTTACTCAAAGAACTAGAAAAAGCTAAAGCCCAAGAAGATATTAACACCATTCACACCAATGAAATCACTTTACAACAAGTGAGACAAGAAGGAAATAGAACATTTCCCTTTACTAGATTAGAAGATATCAGAGAACCATTAAAAAAATATGTTGCTGATGAAAAATACGCTCATGCAGTGTTAGAAGCTAGACTTTATACAAACAAACTTGCACAAGCTGAAGGAATAGTATTTTATGATGTTCCCGGTTTAGATTCAGGTTTAGCAAAGCACGTTGATGAAGCACAAGAAATGTTATCAGATTGTGATGCTGTAATATTAGTTCAGCGTTTTACCAGTCTGCGAGAAAAGGAATTAGAAATTATCAAGTTTACAGAACAGGGAGATAAAAACGTCACTGTTGCTGATAAATTATTTATATTTTTAAGTCGCATTGATTCTTTAGGTAGTGCAGAAGCAATGAAAACCCACATTCAAGAAGCTGCTCAAGATTGGTTAAAACGGGCAAATTTACCAAATCATAGAATAGTTTCTGGTTCTGCTGGTGCATATTTGCTATTAAATAATATTGCTGGAGAACAAACTAAATTAGAAATAGGAGATACTCATGTTATTCAATCTCATTTACAGAGATTAACAGGTATTGATGATGTGGAAATTCTCAAAACAGAAGCTACTGGTATGCCGATAATTAAGGAGAAAATCTTTGATTATATTAATACCGAAAGAGTCGCTATTTTAAGGAAACGGTGTGAAGCTTCTCTAAATACAATTATTAGCACATCTGAAGAAATTTATCGTTTAGTTAGTAAAAATCATCCAGAAAATCCTGAACAGGCCAAGCTATTTGCGGAAAACAATCAACGGGTTTTATTTGCAGAATGGTGGAATCAAAAATGGTTAATCATTAAAGCTGATTTACAAAAATATTATGATACCTATGTTGTTAATAAAGCTGTAGAAGATTTAACTGCTAATTCTCTAACTCAAATAGAGAAGTTTCGAGCAGGATATCTGGAAATCGTTGATCAGGAAATGCAGAAACTCCGAGGGGAAACATTTAAAAAGAAAGATACTATCTTTTTGGCTAATTCCAATCCTGAATTTGATAGAATGAAAGCTAACTTTGCTTGGAGAGAGGATTTGTATAATGATATAAGTAGACTTTTATCTAATATTGCTAGACAATTGGCTTTAGAATTACAACATGAATCCTTAAACTTAGTTACATATATGACAAGTTTATTATGGGGAAGTGATCAAGTAAAAGCTAGGTTAATTGAAAATTCAGAAGATTATTTTTTGGCTAAATTGGAAAATAGTCTCAGTGTTTTATTTTTGCGGTTTGCGCGGCCTGTCGCAGAAGCATTAATTAGAGGTCCTGTTAATAGTGACACTCGCAATAAAATCATTAAAGGTCTGGGGGTAGATATTGAAATTGTTGACAATTATTATAGTGGTAAAGAACCTGCTTATAGTCTTCTGAAAAGATATGTCAAATATGGTGCAGATTTACTTTTTAACTTAGAAGTTCGTCAACAAGTATTGGGAATAACGGGAATAGTAACAGGAATAGCAACAGCAGCTATTAATAATGAAATACCACAACAAGCGGTAATTTTTGAAGTGGAAAATGATCTTAATGCTTTTGAGGAATATTTAAAGTTTGCAATTTTTAACGCTGCTAGTTTTGAATCCTATTGTATTCAAGAACTCAAGGGTTTAGTTGATAGTTTTCGAGAAAAGGAAGGTACTTGGACGGGGGTAGCTTTGAATGAATGGTTACAAGGAAATCCACTTTTATTAGCGGAGATACCAAATAATTTAAA
>JBJTTJ010000242.1:0-37776 GCA_046080125.1 Cuspidothrix sp. | reverse complement strand
AAAATTCTAGGGATTGATTCCATTCTGCCTCTGTCATTAAACGAGTATTACCACCTTTCCAGCGACAGTAAGCCATTGCTTCATAATAGTTTACCTACACTGGCCAATCTAATGGTAAATCCATTTCATCAAATACGGCACGATAACGATATTGATCATTATTTACTAATATCCAAAATTTAGGACATTGCACATTGTGTAATTCTTTCCATTGCCAAGATTCTACATTCCAATAATCTGGATTTTCATAACCTCCACCTTGAACAAATTCTAAAAATTCGCCATTGGTAATTAAATTTTCACTGGCTAAAAATGGTTGAACTTCAACCTCTAAATTACCATATTCACTATCCCAGCCGAAAGTTAAATCATTCTGACTCTTTCCTAATTTAACGATACCGCCAGGAATTTCTCGCATTTGATTATCAGGAATTTCTCCATTACTCGGGGCATAATTCCATCCTCCGGGACGTTTTAATTTATCAACAGGGAGTTGACGTAACAGCATGGAAGAGGTTTCAAAATGAATGCGACTATGTTCTATTCCCATTAATAAAGCCCAGAACGGATGGTGTTGATTAATAGGCAAATCCCAGGAGGTTTGATTAATTATGGTTGTAATTTCGGCTTTGACCTTATCTCGATATTCCCAAACTTTTGCGACATCAGGCCAGTTAATTCCCTGGATGACTGCATCTATTTCTGCTGGAGTTTCTGGATCAACTCCAATTTCAAATAGGGTTTCATATTCTGGGTTAATTCGCTGTTTAATTAAGCCAACTTGAAGTAACTTATTAATGTAAAAAACTGCTGAATGTCCCAAATAAAAAATTAAGGGATTTCTCAAAGGATCGGGTTGAATATAGAAGGTACCTTCCCCAATTAGAGTTTTCATTAGGCTTTCTTCCAGTTGCCAGGAATTTTCAAAATAATCCAGGAGTGTTTGGGAATTACAACTGTCAAGTTCGGGTATGTCAAAAATTTTCATCTTATGCACCTGGGTAAGTTTTTTAAATCAAATATTGTCCTCACTCACATTAACTGCTAAGTTTAATACTTGGCAATTTTATTTGAGTTTTAAGCACATACAAAAGGTTTTTTCATCAAGGATAAATGCTGATTTTGGTTTTTATTTAAACATTGAGAGTTAACCTAAAATTACCATTTGACAATCTATAACTGAATCTATCATTCTGAATCCTGATGAATAAATTATGATATTTTCCGTTTTTTACGCCAGTGATGATAGTAGTTAGATATCTTATATTACTACAATTTGGAATTTTTTAATAAAAATTTAATATTTTACTGATTTTTGCGAAAATTGCCGTCAATGCCATCATAAATTGATCGGTTTTTAGGGTTTTGTGATGAACCTATAGAGCATCAAAAGTTATTATTGCTGGGTCTTGAGTTGGCAATTATCCCTAGGAAATGATCAATTGTGAATAATGTTTTTAGATAAAATAGGAGTCTTGCTGGATTTGTGAACACTATAGAAGTCACTTAGAGAAGTCGGGTATCTTGTTGTTCACGACTCATCTAGGATTGCTATATATAATTAAGATGTGTCTTTGGCAATTTGGTTAATTTCATATACTAGATATCTCCAGAAATTAGGTTTTTACCAAGATAGGATGAGGGTTTGAGATTACTTCTCGCAGATGTCCACTGAACCATTTTATGGTAAGTTGGCTCTAGTAGTGACTAAAATGATATGGCTGAAAATGCTTCAAAAAAATTTATCTATTTTTTTTGTATTGGTAATGGGTAATGGTTAAGATGTTCATTAATGACCTGTGATTATGATTAATAACCAATGGTCATTTTTAACTTGTACAATGCAATTGTAACGTGAGTCTTGTCTAGATTGGGCGTTTAAACATATATTCATGAGTATCTCGAATTCTGTGCTAAGTGATTTGCTAAAATCACTTCCCTATCTGCGACCCCAGTTATATTTTAAGGCTTCCCTAACAGCGCTATCCCATGCGATGGAGGATCAGGTGTTGGCGGCTACTTTTGATCAACCTCTAATCATTGCCAGTTTTCAGAAAGAACGTTTTTATCGTCAAGAAGCACACCGCTACCAAAGACTTGGGGAAAAAAGTAATCAAATATACGTATTATCAGCACCGGAAACGGAATTTGCTGATAGATCGGAGTACTATGAAAAGATAGATTTCACACCCGATGATGCTTTAAGTCAAGAATGGCATTTAGTAGTAGTAGCGGACAATTATGCTACCTGTTTGGTGTGCCGAGAAAGCATTGCTTCTTGGAGTAAAAACAAACATATTCCAGAGATGATCCCTAGCTTGGATATGGACACAGCGCGAAGATTTGAGGGAATTTGGACATCGGAAAAAGAGGTCTGTTTTAAAGCTGCGGAATTGTTATTGAATAGAATTGAGATTTATCGGCCGAATTTAGGGGCTAAAGTCCGGGAAGTCAAGCGGCGGTTTAGGATTGGGGAATCAATAGCTAATTTAGTCGTGAATCCTGACTATAAATATGTTTGTGATATTGATACTGATCCGTTTGTGCAACGCTTGGTCACCTATCTCCAAGCTAGTCAGTATAAGTTACATAAAGCTTACCGTTCTATTGCGGCTCAAGCAAGGAAAGAACGGCTGGTAAATTCTATTGGTGCTGCAATTAGGCGATCGCTCGATCCCAGAGAAATTCTCCAAGTGGCGGCTGTAGAACTAGGTCAACACTTAGAAGCCTGTCGGTGTTTAATTTATCGCGCTCAAGCAACGGAGGCTAAAGCCATCATTGAACATGAATTTGTTAATTCTGGTATTACCCCCGTACTGGGACAAACTTGGGAATTAGAACATAATCCTCTATTTCAACAGGTATTACAACAAGGAGAGGGTCTATGTATTGCTGATACTCTGGTAGATGAAACGGTGAAAAAATCTGCGGTTTTATCCTTGATTGTCCAACAGTTTGGTGTCCGTTCCTGGTTAATAGAACCAGTATTATATCAAGGGCGACTACTGGGAATTGTCGAGTTACATTATTGTTATTTTCCCACCCCTGAATGGCAAAGTGGGGAGTTAGACCTAGTAAAAGCGATCGCTACCCAAATCGGCGCAGCCCTGATCCAAGCAGAATCTTTTGCTAACTTAGAAGAGCTTAACCAACAACTAGAAGCCCTAGACCGAACCCGCAGTAATTTAATTGCCATTACCGGACACGAACTCCGCACCCCCCTATCTACCATTCAAGTCTGCTTAGAAAGCTTGTCCACCGAACCGGATATGCCCCGGGAACTACAACAAGTAATGCTAAATACAGCACTGGCAGATTCCGAAAGAATGCGGAAACTGGTACAAGACTTTTTAACCCTTTCTAACTTAGAAAGTGGCAGAGTGGAATGGCATCCTGAGTCACTAAGCTTACAAGAGTGTGTAGATTTAGCACTCAGTCGTCTGCGAACCCGCCCCATATCCCAAACACCACCCACCATCAAAACCCAAATCGCCGCCAATTTACCCCTGGTCAAGGCCGACGGTGATTGGTTAGTAGAAGTACTAGCAAAACTCATTGATAATGCTTGTAAATTTACAGCCTCATCAGGTTCTATAACTATAGAAGCAGATTATAATGGTGATCAAATGGTGAAAGTAACCATAGCTGACACAGGACGAGGTATTGAACCAAATCGTTTAGAAATAGTATTTGACCGATTTTATCAAGAAGAAGGAGCATTAAGACGAACCACTGGAGGTACTGGTTTGGGTTTAGCCATTTCTCGGCAAATCGTCAACGGTTGGGGCGGTAAAATTTGGGCTGAATCTAGGGGTAAAGACCAAGGCAGTCAGTTTCATTTGACAATCCCTATAGTGTAGGTTTGGAGTCTAATTCCTTAGACTAGGCTATCGAACATTTGTACTATTAAAAAGCCCTCAGAGTCATTCCGTCCTCTAATTTCCCCCCAAACACTAAAAACTGTTACAGTCTATAACGCGATCGCAACATAAGTTGAGTTCCGATGTTAGTATGCCCTAAAAACCTACAAGAGATAGTTTATGGCAACTCTCACTGGAAAAACCCCCATCTTTGGTGGCAGCACTGGCGGACTACTCACAAAAGCAGAAGTAGAAGAAAAGTACGCTATCACATGGACCAGTCCCAAAGAGCAAGTCTTTGAAATGCCTACTGGTGGTGCTGCTAAAATGGTAAAAGGCGAAAACCTATTGTACCTGGCTCGCAAAGAGTATGGTATTGCTTTAGGATCCCAACTTCGTAAATTCAAAATTAGCGACTACAAGGTTTATCGTATTTTGCCAGGTGGCGAAACTACCATGATTCACCCTGCTGATGGTGTCTTCCCTGAAAAGGTAAATCCTGGACGTTCTATGGTGCGTCACGTACCCCGCAGAATCGGTCAAAACCCCAGTCCTGCACAAATCAAATTTAGCGGTAAAGCTACCCACGACGCTTAATGTCTAGGTAACTGGTAGTGGGTAATTGATAATTGTCACACCTTGGACTAAATTACCCATCATTTATCATCTGACTATTTTCGTTTATGATGTGGTGGGCATTGCCCACCCTAGGTAATCACAAGCAAAGACTCTAAATTCTAAACTTCTGTATTCTGAACTCACTATTTATGATTTTTCCCAATTTCGACCAGTTTCAGCAGCTGACTCCACAGGGTAACTTTGTACCCTTGTATCAGGAGTGCATTGCGGACTTAGATACGCCTGTGTCCGCTTGGTATAAAGTCTGTGCAGATGAACCCTACAGCTTTTTGCTGGAATCGGTAGAAGGAGGAGAAACCGTAGGACGTTATAGTTTATTAGGTTGTGACCCATTGTGGATTTTGGAAGTAAGGGGCGATAAAACCACCCAAACATATCGAGATGGTTCACAACAAGTTTTTACAGGTGATCCGTTTACAGTTCTATCTGAGTGTTTAGCACCTTATCACCCAGTAAAACTACCAGAATTACCTTCAGGAATTGGCGGTTTATTTGGGTTTTGGGGCTATGAATTAATAAATTGGATTGAGTCGCGTGTACTAATTCATGCCCAAGATGAGCGTAATATTCCTGATGGTTTATGGATGCAAGTAGACCAGCTATTAGTTTTTGACCAGGTAAAACGGAAAATTTGGGCGATCGCATACTCAGATTTGCAAGATCCAGCCGGGTTAGAGGTAGCATATCAAAAAGCCAGCGATCGCATTCAGAAAATGGTAGAGAAGCTATCTTTACCCCTTTCACCAGAAAACACCAAATTAGCCTGGACAGCCCCTACAAACAAGGACAAAGCGGGAATAGATGAATACACTAGCAACTTTACCCGCCCAGAATTTTGCGCCAGCGTGAAAAAAGCCAAAGCACATATCAAAGCCGGTGATATCTTCCAAGTAGTCATTTCCCAACGCCTATCTACAAAATATACGGGCAATCCCTTCGCCTTGTACCGTTCCCTGCGGCAAATCAATCCTTCTCCCTACATGGCCTATTTTAACTTCCAAGACTGGCAAATTATCGGTTCTAGCCCTGAAGTCATGGTCAAAGCAGAAAGGAATGATGCAGGGGAAATCATCGCCACAGTTCGTCCCCTAGCAGGAACTAGACCTAGAGGAAAAACCGCCCAGGAAGATGTAGCTTTAGCTGCTGATTTACTCCAAGACCCCAAGGAAATCGCTGAACACGTGATGTTGGTAGATTTAGGACGCAATGATTTAGGGCGAGTGTGCAGTAACGGTAGTGTCAAGGTTGATGAATTAATGATCATTGAACGTTTCTCTCATGTTATGCACATTGTCAGTAATGTAATAGGTAAGTTAGCACCAGATAAAACCGCATGGGATTTATTAAAAGCTTGTTTTCCTGCTGGTACAGTTAGCGGAGCACCTAAAATTCGCGCTATGGAAATTATTAACGAATTAGAACCCAGTCGCAGAGGTGTTTATTCTGGTGTCTATGGATATTACGACTTTGAAGGACAATTGAATAGTGCGATCGCCATCAGAACTATGGTATTACATAATCAGACGGTCTCAGTCCAAGCCGGTGCAGGTTTGGTAGCTGATTCTGACCCAGAACAGGAATATGAAGAAACACTGAATAAAGCCAGAGGTTTATTAGAAGCAATTCGTTGTTTACGATAAACTCTACTGTCTACAAAATTAAAACTCTCTGCGTAAGAAGATGAGAATAGCGATCGCTAATAACATAAAACTATAAAGCAAACCATAACCAGCATTAGTAATTAATGTAATAGTATCTGGTAGTGCTTGTAAACCATAAACAGCATCATTTTTTAGATCTAATCTAGATAAATCTGGTAATATCAAATATAAACCCTGGGTAATACGTTCCATGCCAGGGTTACGACTTAATTTACCTAATGCGACTAAATCTTGAGTAATATTCCCCATTAAATAGACAGCAAATGTTAACGCTGTAGCAATCAGAGAACTGGTAAAAACTCCCAGAGTAATGGCGATCGCAGTTATCAAAGATAACTGTAAAAATATAAACAAACTAGCTAGGAGAATACTGCTAATTGAATAGGATACCTTGCCAAATTGCAAAAATCCTAAATAAATAATTGTCATAGACCCAACTAGAAGGACTAAAACAGCCGATAATCCTAAATATTTACTGGTAATAAATTCACTGCGGGTAATAGGTTTAGCAATCAATACTAAGATAGTACGTTTTTCAATTTCTTTATTAATTAATCCCGTACCGACAAATATAGCCACAATTAAAGCCATGACATTGATAATGGCTAAACCAAAATCTAGAAATATTTTATCAGATGTGGTGGTAGCAAATTCGGGAATAGCGCGGAAAGCAATGGCCAGGATAATGCCATAAAAACCGATGATGTACAGAATGCGATCGCGGATCACTTCCTGACACACATTTTTAGCCATAACAAAGGTTCTAATTACATTCATAATCGTGCATTTTGGTGAGTCTATATTCGAGTCGGATTTATAGCTGTTCCCAGTCTTATGAGGTACACCGTAATTTATTTATTCTTCCCAGTTAAGAGTTCTCTGTTCCCTAAAACTAAAAAACTCTGTACCTCACGCTTCTTAGTAAATGCCATATCTTACAATTTCTACCCCTTGTTTTCGGGGGGTGAACCAAGGATAAATTTATTGACGCGATCGCAAGAAATAGTCGCCACCGCGTTTTTATTTTCCGTTTGTGTACTACCACCAGAAGGTTGAATTAAACAAGATTTTTGCCAATAATATCCTTGGTTATTGGCGCTAGGGCCTGCCCAAATCATCAGAATATCGAGTCTATATCCAGATTTGACATTTACCACACGGGGTTCAATTCGCCAAAGAAGTTTTTCTTTCGATTCACCTAAATTATTTTCAATGCTTCTTCTACCTATATTACCTAGTCGTTGATTAACGTCTATTAACCATTTCTCTACTTCTGACCAAGGTTTTTTGTCAATTTGGGTAGTAACTAAAAATTGGATTTTATTTAAAATCAAATCACCTATTTTGGGTTTTTTCTGGGGCCGTTCTAACCTAATCACAAAAGCACTTTTTTGAAAGTTATCTGCCCGTAAACTGGGATATTCTTGCAACCATTTATCTATGACAAAGTAAAATTGAAGCCAACAACTAAGTAACATACACCAGGCTAACAAAACCACAACTTTTTGGCGATCTTGAATCTTAGGAAGTTTGGTTTTTGCTGCTGTTCCACCTGTACCTTCAAAGAAATTAGGGATAGCAGTGACAATGGCGGCTATGGTTGGCCAAATCACTATAGTATTTGATGTTAATATACTCTCCTTATGTCCAAAGGCAAATACACTAACTAAAAATCCTGTAATTACTGCCCCTACCGGCATAAAAGTTCCCGGAACTCTTAAAGGATCATCCGTGGTATACCAAGCTGTTCCTGCTAATAGAAATAACCAACCACAAAAGGCAATTATATCTTTGATATACCCCACGGCTAAAGATGATATTCCCCAAGAAAACAGACTCAAGTAAATAAGTGTTTGCCATGAGTATGCTTTAGGCGGTGTAAATAGTTTTTGTACGCCGGTAAATAAGCCTTGAATATATGTAAAGATGCCTAATATATCCTTAAATAATGAGTTCATTTGATTGCCTCTTAGTGAATCTGGAGTTTAGCGAAATCGAATTAATATGATGGCTGTAATAGCCGTGTAACTGAGAGCATTAGCAATTAATGTGGACGTGATCAGATTAGTAGTTTGTAACTTAGCTAGACTCATATATAGGGATCTTTCTGGGGAAGAAGTAATTTCGGCTTTTTGACCTGCTTCATCCATGAATATGATTAACAACTTCATGAGTAAGAATTTAACTAAAAAAGTGCTGATGAAAATAGTAAATGATAAGAAAATTATCAAGCTGCTAATATTAGGATCTTTGATTTTATTAAAGAATATATAATTCATCAGTTCTGATTTAATCCCAATTGGCAACATCGGCTCGACCGTAAAAAATATAATCCAACCAATGACACTAGAAAAAACATTGATGGATATAGCATAAAAAACACTAGTTCTTTTGTCGAACTTCAGCCATTTTTTTAAAACAAAAGCCTCGATAGGAATGGCAGCGAGTAAAAATAAGATCTCAAAAACAACTGCTCCGATAGGTAAGATTATAGGTAGTGATAATTCATCAGACATAATGGTTTTGGGGGTAGGATGAGTTTTCCCATAGCATACTGAATCATGGCAAATTATCTCATTATTGTGACATTTTTGGATCTGGGTATCGAAGATATTTTCACGGATTTTAAGAATACAACCATCAAACTGCCGTACTTAGGAAGAAAGACGACAATCTTGAGTCTAGTTTCGCTAAGATAGGGAATTGCCACTTTATAGCTTCTCAAAATTGTAAAATATGACAAGGAACGGCATCGGTATTCGCACAGCGCAAGTGCGTTCTGAACGGCTGACGGGTCAAATTCACGTCTATGATGGTGTGGGGAAAGGTAAGTCCCAAGCGGCTTTAGGGGTGGTTTTGCGCTCGATTGGTTTGGGAATCAAAACACCAGGGGATTCTCACCGTGTGTTACTGCTGCGGTTTTTGAAAGGCCCAGAACGGGATTATGACGAGGATGGGGCGATCGCAGCTTTACAACGCGGATTTCCCCATTTAATTGACCAGGTTCGCACCGGTAGGGCAGAATTTTTTAGCCATGATCAAATTACAGCTTTTGACAGAACGGAAGCTGCACGAGGTTGGGATGTGGCTAAAGGGGCGATCGCCTCTGGTTTATACTCCGTTGTCGTCCTGGATGAAATTAACCCGGTTTTGGATTTGGGTTTGCTATCAGTGGATGAAGTAGTGAAAACTTTAAAATCTAAACCCCAGGAATTGGAAATTATCACCACAGGACGCGCCGCACCCCAGGAATTATTAGATATTGCGGATTTGCATTCGGAAATGAAACCCCACCATCACCCAACCGCAGCAGCAATGTTTATTGAAGGTGTAGAAGTTTATACTGGTGCTGGCAAGGGAAAATCTACCAGTGCCTTGGGTAAGGCTTTAAAAGCCATTGGTCGGGGAATTAATCATCCTGGATCTACCCGTGTGTTAATTATGCAGTGGCTCAAGGGTGGTAGTGGATATACTGAAGATGCCGCGATCGCCGCTTTACAGCAGTCCTATCCAGATGTGGTAGATCATCAACGTTGTGGGCGAGATGCCATTGTTTGGCGTAATTCTCGTCAAGATCTAGACTATATAGAAGCTCAGAGAGGTTGGGAAATTGCTAAAATAGCGATCGCCTCTGGTGTGTATAAAACTATCATCCTCGATGAACTTAATCCTACCGTTGATTTAGAATTGTTACCTGTTGATCCCATCGTTCAAGCCTTATTACGTAAACCCCGTGATACGGAAGTGATTATCACAGGTCGCTGTCAAAATCATCCCGCTTACTTTGATTTAGCTAGTATTCACTCGGAGGTTTATTGTCATAAACACTATGCCAATCAAGGGGTAGAACTCAAACGCGGCGTAGATTTTTAGACTAGAAAACCTCTGTAGGGGCAATCCTCCCATGGTTGCCCATTAACAGTAAACTACCTAATAGATCAATAAATAAATAGGATATAGGATGACGATGGATAATCAAATGTTAGATTTACTGGCTGGAGGGTTAGCGATCGCAATTATTTTAGGTGGAATGTTGATGATGTTTACCACTATTTTCACAACCAAGAAATAATTAATCCTCAATTTCTCTCAGAGGTTGTTTGAAAAGTCTCTCATGGTGTACTAAATATTTTTGCCCCTTCACAAGTGAGGGGAATAAAAACGGGATATTTGATGATTCTTTCGGTTTACATTGGTAAAAAATCCGCTGCTGATTGTAAATTTTTGTAAAATTGATGTCTTCAAGACTAGAAACCTGCTTATTAGATAGCTAAACTAACAAAAAGTCCATCTGTACTGTTAACCTATCACAATTGTAAATGTGGCACCATAGCCTAAATGATCCCAGTCCAACTTATTATCAAAAACTTTCTGAGTTACCGTGATGCAGCTTTAGACTTTAGCGGTTTGCATACGGCCTGTATTTGTGGTTCTAATGGTGCAGGAAAATCTTCTCTCCTAGAAGCTATCACTTGGGTAATATGGGGTGAAAGCCGGGCAACTGTCGAGGATGATATCATTCATGCTGGAGCAAAAGAAGTCCGGGTTGATTTCACTTTTCAAAGTGGTCAGCAAACCTATCGGGTAATTCGCAACCGGGTCAGAGGTGGAACTAGCATTTTGGAATTTCAAATTGAAACTCCCACCGGATTTCGCGCTTTGAGTGGTAAGGGTTTAAAAGCCACTCAAGACATAATTCTCGAACACATCAAGCTAGATTATGACACATTTATTAATTCGGCTTACTTACGCCAAGGTAAGGCCGATGAATTTATGCTCAAACGTCCTGCCGAACGTAAGGAAATTCTGGCAGAATTGTTAAAATTAAATCAATATGATCAATTAGAAGAACGGGCAAAGGATAGCTCTAAACTTTATAAACTTCGAGGTGAAGATCTAGAACGTTCTTTAGAAAATATCAAAATCCAACTTCAGCAACGGGAAGCAACAGAAAGCCAACGCGCAGATTTAGAAGCTCACCTGAATGAATTACAACAAATACAAGCTTCTGAAAATAATCAATTACAAAGTTTGCAAGTACGCCAACATCAAAGGCAAAATTGGGAACAACAACTAAATTTTGTCCGGCAAAGATATGATAATTTAAGTCAAGATAGCGATCGCCTACAACAAGAACAATTAGCCATCAAATCCCAATTAACCAATTTAGAAAAAGTTATCAATCAACAAACAGATATTCAAGCCGGTTATACCCAATATCAAAATCTCCAATCCCAAGAAGAAATTTTCGCCGCTAAATTTGAACAACATACCCAAGTTACCAATTTAAAACAACAAAAACAACAACAGTTATATAAACAAACTCAAGAATTAGAACGCCAATTACAACAAACAGAAGCTCAATTAGCAGCTTTAGAACAGCAAGAACAAGAAATTGCCCAAACTTTGAGCAAATCTGGAGATATCGAAGCAGGTTTATTAAAATTAAATCAAGCCCGTGACCATTTGGCAAATTTAGATCAATTACAAATGCAAGTCACGCCATTATTCCAACAAAGAGCAAGTTTGCAAAGCAAGTTAGACCGCGCTCATGCTAGTTTAGTAGCCCGGTTAGAACAAATGCAAGCTAGAGAAAATCAACTGCAAAATCAACATCATCGTCAACCCCAACTACAACAAGCAGTGATGGAGGTAGAAACACAAATTGAAGAATTAGAAAAAAAGCGCGTTTATCTGCAAAGAGTCCAAGAAAAAGGCCAGGAAAGAAGACATTTTATTGAGCGTTTGCAAGCTCACAAACGAGATTATGAAAGATTATTGGATGAACTAGAACAAAAATTGCAAATGTTACAAAATCCTGATGCAACTTGTCCTTTATGTGAACATCATTTAGACGAACATCATTGGAGTAAAGTTGTCCAAAAAACCCAATTAGAATATCAAGACACCCAAGAACAATTTTGGGTAGTACGAGAACAAATGGCAGTTTCAGATCGGGAAATTCAGGTACTCAGACAGGAATATCGGGAGATATCTCAAATTTTATCAGGTTATGATGCCTTACGCGAACAAAAAGGCAAATTAACCGCCCAATTACAAGCTAACAGCGACATTCAAGCACAATTACTACAAATTACTGCACAAAGAATAGATTTAGAACTTTCCTTAGCAAATGGCGATTATGCACCCCAAGAACAAGTGGAAATTCAGCAATTAGATCAATATATTCAACAACTTAATTATAGTGAACAAGACCACGCCCTTGTTCGGAATGAGGTAGATAAGCTGCGTTGGGCAGAAATTAAACAAGGAGAAATTAAAGACGCAATCAAACGGCAGAAAAAATTAACACTTAGAAAACCAGAACTGTTAGCAGATATTGCTAAATTACAAACCCAACTTCAACAAGATCAAACTGATTCTGATTGTGCTAAAGAAATTGCTGCTTTAGATACACAAATTACCGCAATTGGCTATAGTTTAGAACAACATAATTATCTGCGTCAAGGCCTCCGTAAAGGTCAAGGTTGGCAGTTACGTTATCAAGAATTATTGTCAGCACAAGCACAATATCCCCAACTCAAAAATAAATACCAAGAACTAGAAAATTCATGGCAAAAAATTACCCAGGAAACAGCAATATTAGCTCAACAAATTGAGGATATTATTCAACAATTGCATACTATTGACAATCCAACGGCTCAAATTAATGCACTAGAACAGCAGTTGGCAAACCGCAGAAGGGAACTAGATGATAAAATTTCTCATTTGGGGCAATTAAAACAAATGACTCACCAATTGGAAATTTTACAAAATCAATATGAACAGGAAAAAGAACAATTACAAATCTGCAAACAACAACAGCGTGTCTATCAAGAATTAGCCCAGGCTTTTGGTAAAAATGGCATTCAAGCTTTAATGATTGAAAATGTTCTACCCCAACTAGAAGCAGAAGCAAATCAATTGCTTTCTCGGTTGAGTGCTAATCAATTTCACGTCCAATTTATTACCCAAAAAGCCGGCAGAAGTGGCAAATCTACTAAGAAAAATGCTAAACTAATAGATACTTTAGATATTTTAATTGCTGATGCTAGAGGAACTCGCTCCTATGAGACTTATTCGGGAGGAGAAGCTTTTAGAATTAGCTTTGCCATTCGTTTGGCCTTAGCAAAATTATTGGCACAAAGGGCAGGAGCAGCTTTACAATTATTAGTAGTAGATGAAGGTTTTGGAACTCAAGATGGGGAAGGATGCGATCGCCTAATTGCAGCAATTAACGCTATATCTGCTGATTTTGCCTGTATCCTCACCGTTACCCATATGCCCCATCTTAAAGAAGCTTTCCAAGCTAGAATAGAAGTTAGTAAAAATCAACAGGGGTCACAATTACAATTGTTAATGTGAACGGGGATCTCAATCCTATACATCCTCGACTTCTTTTGAAAAGTCAGGAATCTTGTTGTCCATAACTTATTTAGGATTGCTACGTATCCAAAAAATACCAGTTGACTGGGATAATGTAAAAAAAATTAACATTATCTACCCATGCTGAGACTAATTACTGACTTTGACGGACCAATTATGGATGTTTCGGAACGATACTACCGTGTTTATCAGTTATGTCTAGAGAAAACCCGATATCCTCAACAAACAATTACAGAACTTTCTAAAGCGGAATTTTGGCAACTCAAGCGATCGCATACCCCCGAACTCCAAATTGCCTTAAAATCAGGTTTAGATACCCACCAAGGGCAAGAATTTTCCCAAATTCGTAAACAAACAGTCCACACCCTACCTTATTTTCAATATGATGTCCTTGTTCCAAGCGCACTAAACGCACTCAGCAAAGTTCAATCCCTTGGGATTGATTTGGCAGTTATGACGATGCGACGGGTACGAGAATTGGACTATGCTTTCAATCAGTATGATTTAGGGAAGTTTTTCCCAGAAAATCGCCGTTTTTGCCTCAGCAACGACTATGTAAAAACCCGTGATGTGGAAGATAAACCTTTATTAATGGCTAGGGCCTTAGCAGAACTCCCCCCTACTGTGGACACTTGGATGATTGGAGACACAGAAGCCGATATTACCGCCGCCAAAAAACATAATATTAAAATTATTGCTGTTGAGTCTGGTATCCGCGATCGCCATCAACTAGAATCTTATCAACCGGATCTGATTCTGCCCAATTTAAAAACGGCGGTAGATTTTATCCTGAATCAGTAATCATGAGAGTGGGTAATCGGCCATCAACCAATTACCCATCATCTAACGCAAAAAGCTACTTACCAACCACATCAGTATAAAAGTCAACAGCGCGGAAAACTGATTTACTGTCACATTGATCAATGGTAATGGTAATACCCAGCCGGCGATTAATCCACCAACTATTAAACCAACTATTAAACTAACGATTGTAAATAAAACTGCTCGGCCAAACTTTCCTTCCTTGCGATTGAGAAAATAAACACCAATACCCACCCCAAGAACTAATGACAGTTGTAATACTTGCTCGCTGTTACCTGGGTAAAACAAACTAATCGCACTTAATCCCACATACCAAACTGCTGGTAGTAGCACATCTGTCATTGTTGGCTGATCTAAACTCCTCTGTAACCATTCAGGAGTTTGACGATTCAGAATTGGACTTACTGGGGTAGGAGATTGAACTCGGATCTCTGGAAATCGAATGCGCTCGGGGACTTTGATTTTACCTTCTTGGCGCATCCGTAGACGCTCCATTAAAATCGCATCATAAGCAGCTTCAATAACTTCCTGGCTATTGCCCTCACGACCATGTTGTTCTAACAGGCGATTACGAGCATCCTGAATTTCATCGAAACTTGCGTCTTCTGATACCCCAAGTTTTTCGTAGGGATTTTGATCACTCATGGGAGGTTATTACTTCAGATTCAGTCAGCGACAGTCTAGATATTGTGCAAAAAAAACGATTTTAGATTTTGTCAGCATAAGTATAGTTTTGTCTATGAAATTGTCAACTTAGGACTAGCTCCACAGACATAACTTTTTTTCCTTGAAACACACACTCAATAATTATACACAAACCTTGCATAACCAGCAGTGCCGGATCACCAAGAATTCAATTCATTAAGCCTGAGAGATCACACTCTAAAAACTTGATTATAGCAGTAGTTTGTGTAAACTTTCATTACAAATAGGACTGCTCACTGCTATCTGCTCCCCGCTCCCTGTTCACAGCTATATAGTTTGTGCAAATAATCAGGATAATAATCCGCACGGGATGTAAGTTTTGAATTATTGCCAAAGTAGAAACTTATGACTGCGTTATTACGCACTTAGGTCACTTAATTCTCAACACTTTTGTACAAAATAATGGCCATGGCTGCTGCCAAAATTCTTTTAGTTGACGATGATCCTGCGGTTCGGAATCTAATCCAACGCTTTCTGCTTAAACAAAATTATCAAGTAGAGTCTGCTGAAGATGGTAAGACGGCTCTGAGTATGTTTGAGCGCTTTAACCCTAATTTGGTAATTTTAGATGTCAATTTACCAGATGTAATCGGCTTTAATATCTGCCAAGAAATGCAAAATCGTAGTGGCGTATTTGTATTAATGCTGACTAGCAGAACAGATGAAGCCGATAAAATTCGTGGTTTTTCTAAGGGTGCTGATGACTATCTCACTAAACCATTCGGATTGGGAGAATTGGAAGTCAGAGTAGCGGCAATTTTGAGGAGGCAGCGGGTTCTAACCAATGTAGAACAGCAACGCCTAATTTTTGACAAGTTAACTATTGATCCTATCAGACGGGAAGTATTACTTAACAATGAAATTATTCCTGTAACGGCTTTGGAATTTGACCTATTGCATTTCCTAGCGAGTCATCCTGGCCGGGTTTGGCGACGAACCGAATTGATTCAAGAAGTTTGGGATTATGAGTATGTTGGGGATCAAAGGGTTGTAGATGTCCATATCGGGCAAATTCGCAAGAAGATTGAGATTTATCCTAGCCAGGCAACATTAATTCAGACAATACGTGGCGTAGGGTATAAGTTTGAATCTCCTTCTCCCTAGAGAAAGGCAACAGGCAGGAAGGAAAACTTAACTGAAGAGAAAAGCCATTCTGCCTTGCTGAATTTGCTTAAAGTCCGATACGAAAAAGCTAAGTAATGTTAACAAAAGTTGGTTGTTCTTCCTGTTTGACCCTAGAAGTGTCGGCACCTTGACAGTCTCAGTGTACCACACTATCTAGTAGTCCACAGGCTCACACGGTCAATCTAAATTAAGGGAGAGGCCTATTGATTATTGATGAAATAAAGTTTCTAAGTAAATACGAGCCGCACGGCGATCGCTCTCGCCATTTTGGAGCAAAAATAGTGATAGCGCGGCAGTTAATACTCGGTTCTGATCCCAGTCAGGATGATTTTCTAAATAGCAGTTAAGAGATTCTTTCAGTGTTTCGGGAATCTCGGTAAAGATAGGCACTGTTGCGTTCATAAAATTTTCCTGTAAGTCAATCACGAGGAGTTACTTGTGTTTATTTTTACTCAAATTTAAGTTCTACTCTGAGAATAAAGCAGGGTTCAGATATACAGGAATGGAGAAAGAACTAAGGATCATCTGAAACCCTTATTTTTTGTGCGGGTAATTCATGAATTACCCCCACTTTTGTTTTGTTGTGCGTAAGTCCTGGATCAAAACCTCCAAATCACAAGATGACAAGATTTTTATTTTTGTCTGTGGCCTGTGGCCTCTTGCTTTCTGCTATACATTCAGAGCGTAAACAAAATAAAACTCAAGACTCATCATTTTGCGCTCACAACAGGTGGATTTGTCAATGCTGCGAAATGTTAAAAATTAGGAGTTACAAATAAATCTTCACGAATTAATCAGCCTTGAGACTAGGTTTTTTTGACATAACTTAATCAAAACTCCGTTATTCAACTACCAGATATGAAAGATTAACAATCCCCAAGAAATCGGCAACCTCTGATTAGTTCGTAAACTACCTGTGGAAAACTGCCAAATTACCTGTGGAAATTCTGTGGAATATATGAGGAAAAGCATAGTTAATAATAAGAATTACAAAAATATCAAGATTTCCTGACATATCAAGTAAATAGAGTGCTAGTATTCTCTTATACGTAAAATCAGCCAAATCATGGTACATGATTGAAGTTGGTACTCAGATAATTTGCCGGTTCAGATTGGGCTAAAGGCAAGTTAAAATAAATAAAAGTAGTAATTTATTGTAATTTCTACAATATAGAGGTTCTCGTTTGAGTGAAATACAAAAACCCCAACCCCAACCCCCTCCCCGCAAGCGAGGAGGGGTCCGATGATGTATCTCACCTGCATACCGCTATAAAAGTCTCTAATCGTACAAAGTCTTAATTTTTGTCTGAGAACTGGGAATGTTAGACCAAATATTTGATTACCTAAACTTACATTTCAGCATTGAAGCCTCTATAGTCCTATTAATCTTAGTCTTTTTGGAGGCAGTGTTATCTGCTGACAATGCTATCGCCCTAGCTGCGATCGCACAAGGACTAGAAGATAAAAAATTAGAACGTCAAGCTTTAAATATTGGTTTAGTTGTTGCTTATGTATTGAGAATCACCCTGTTGTTAACAGCAACTTGGGTACAGCAATTTTGGCAATTTGAACTATTGGGTGCTGGTTATCTTCTATGGCTAGTATTCCAGCATTTTAGTTCTGAAGAACAAGCAGACCATCACCATCACGGACCACGCTTCAGTTCTTTGTGGCAAGCAATACCAGTTATTGCTCTTACAGACTTAGCCTTTTCCTTAGATAGTGTCACCACAGCGATCGCCGTTTCTCAAGAAACATGGTTGGTAATCATTGGTACAACCATTGGTATTGTCACCTTACGATTTATGGCCGGATTATTTATTCGCTGGTTGGATGAATATGAAAACTTAGCAGACGCTGGTTACATTACTGTAGCTTTTGTCGGGTTACGTCTATTGCTAAAAGTCATCAACGATGATTTAGTTCCACCACAATGGGTTATGGTGACAGCCATTGGCATCATCTTAGCATGGGGCTTTTCTAAACGTACTGTAGTGGAGCCAGTCCCAGAAGAACGGGAAAAAACTGAAGTCTCAAAGTGAAGAAAGGGAAGAGGCGAACGGCTGTTCGCCCCTACTGAACTCCCACCTAATTATTCACGTAACCAAGGTGTTGAATGAGGTTGCCAAGGAACTAATTCTTCATCTTTAAACCAGAGGGAAATTTCTCTTTGAGCGGTTTCTTGGGCATCAGAACCGTGAATTAAGTTACGACCAACATTAATACCAAAATCACCGCGAATCGTGCCTGGTTCTGCTGTTAAAGGGTTGGTTGCTCCAATAATCTTTCTGGCTGCTGCAACAACGCCTTCACCTTCCCAAACCATTGCTACCACAGGGCTAGAAATAATGAATTCAACTAAACCAGGGAAAAAAGGTCTTTCACGGTGAACATCATAATGTTGTTCAGCTAATTCCTTACTGACTCTTATAAACTTCAAGCCAACAAGAGTAAAGCCTTTAGTTTCAAATCGGCGGATAATTTCCCCCACCAAGCGGCGCTGTACACCGTCAGGCTTGATTGCTAAAAATGTGCGTTCCAAGTCTGTCTCCAAAAACATAATCAAATTTTGATGGGTTAATTGTCAGTTGTCTTGATATCTTTTGTCTAGTGGTCTGAGGAATTTTTTCCCTCCAGATACGGAAACTAGATTTTGAGGCACAGTTTAGTGTGTGGAAGGTGGGTTAAATGCAAGAATTCAGGTGAAGTGATAAGATGCCAGACTTATTTTATTAATTGTGATCACAACAAGTCCGGGATCTGGGTATGAACGATTGCTATAGCTGAATACTTGCGGTTAAATTGTTATTTCGATTTCGCGAACATAGAGGTCAGGAACAAATGGGTGCTAATTCAACTGCTGATGAGATTGTAAAAGTTCCATCCAATGGGCAAAAAGCTGAATTGAAAAGCCAAAAACAGAAACAAATGTTAGCACCTAGTAAAAGTGCGGCAAATATTTCTGTTCCTTGGAAAATTGAGAATAGTGAAGACTTATACCGGATTGAAGGTTGGGGTAAGCCTTATTTTTCGATTAATGCGGCTGGTCATGTGACTGTTTCACCCAAGGGTGAACGTGGGGGGTCATTGGACTTGTTTGAGTTGGTTAACGCCCTACAACAGCGAAATTTAGGTTTACCGATGTTAATTCGGTTTTCTGATATTTTGGAGGATCGAATTGAGCGATTAAACGCCTGTTTTGCTAAGGCGATCGCACGCTATAACTATCCCGGTGTCTATCGGGGGGTATTTCCTGTCAAGTGTAATCAACAAAGGCACTTAATTGAAGATCTAGTCCGATTTGGTAAACCCCATCAATTCGGTTTAGAAGCAGGTTCTAAGCCAGAATTAATGATTGCTTTGGCACAATTAGATACATCAGGAGCATTGTTAATTTGCAATGGCTACAAAGACCAGGAATACATCGAAACGGCGATGTTATCCCAAAAGCTCGGACAAACAGCAATTATCGTTCTAGAGCAAATTGAAGAGATAGATTTAGCGATCGCTGCTAGTCGTCAATTAGGTATTAAACCCATCTTGGGAGTCAGAGCTAAATTAAGTACCCAAGGCATGGGGCGTTGGGGAACTTCCACAGGCGATCGCGCTAAATTTGGTCTGACCATTCCCGAAATTATGGAGGCTGTGGAAAAATTAGGCGCGGCCAACTTACTCGACTCTTTGCAATTATTACACTTTCACATCGGTTCTCAAATTTCTGCCATCAACGTCATTAAAGATGCTATCCAAGAAGCCAGCCGCATTTATGTGGAGTTGGCCATGTTAGGGGCAGATATGAAATATTTAGACGTTGGTGGTGGCTTGGGTGTAGATTACGACGGATCTCAAACTAACTTTTACACCTCAAAAAACTACAATATGCAAAACTATGCTAACGATATCGTAGCAGAGTTAAAAGATACCTGTGATGAAAGGCATATTCCCGTACCTACACTAATTAGTGAAAGTGGCCGAGCCATTTCTTCCCACCAATCGGTTCTAATCTTTGATGTTCTTAGCACCAGTGATGTCCCCCTTAATCCCCCTTCTCCTCACCATGAGGGAGAATCCCCAATCATTAAATACCTCTGGGAAACCTACCAATCCATCAATAAAGAAAATTACCAAGAGTTCTATCACGATGCGGCTCAATTCAAAGAAGAAGCCATCAGTCGTTTCAATTTAGGAATTTTACGCCTCAATGAACGCGCTAAAGCCGAACGCCTTTACTGGGCCTGTTGTCAAAAAGTTTTAACTATCATCCGTCAGGAAGAATACGTACCTGATGAGTTGGAAGACCTGGAAAAAATCATGGCTTCCATTTACTATATCAATCTGTCAGTGTTTCAATCAGCACCGGATTGTTGGGCTATAGATCAATTATTTCCCATTATGCCTATCCATCGTCTAGATGAAGAACCAACCCGCAGAGGAATTTTGGCAGATTTAACCTGTGATAGTGATGGGAAAATAGACCGCTTTATAGACTTGCGGGATGTCAAATCAGTACTAGAACTACACAAATTTGATCCGGGACAACCCTATTATCTAGGAATGTTCCTGAATGGAGCATATCAGGAAATCATGGGTAATTTACATAATCTCTTTGGTGACACTAATGCCGTTCATATCAATTTAACTCCCAAAGGTTATCAAATTGAACACGTTGTCAAAGGCGATACCATGAGTGAAGTCGTCAGCTATGTCCAATATGACGCTGAAGATATGGTGGAAAATATTCGCCAACGTTGTGAACGGGCTTTAGAAGAACAGCACATCACCCTGGCAGAATCTCAGCGACTACTACAAACTTACGAGCAAAGTTTACAAAGATATACTTACTTGAATAGTTGATGGTTAGTGGTCAGTTATTAGTGGTTAGTGGTTAAGAAAAACAACCAACAACTGACAACCGCCGCAAAGCGGAAGTCAAAAGTCAAAAGTCAAAAGTGGCTTGACAACTGACAACTGACAACTGACAACTGACAACTGACAACTGACAACTGACTAAATTGAATTTGTTCCTAGCAATTCGGCGATCGCTTTATGTTCTAAAGGGGTTTCTAAAGGTGGAGTTTGACGTGCATCGGTAATCAGCCAATCTAAGGCCGCAGCTTGGACATCAATGGACGCTCCTGTCTTATCTACACAATAACGTCCAAACACCAGTTTATCTACCAAGCGGACTCCTGGCGCTAAACGCGACCATTCAAAAATTACACTGTTGTCTACTGTAGCCCCATTACAGATCCAGCAATTAGGACCAATCATTGCTGGACCAATGATTTTTGCTCCATCTTCAATTTTGGTCATCCCCCCAATATAAACAGGACCTGTGATATCAACTTTATCCCAGTTTACAGATACATTTAACCCAGTGAAAATACCGGGAGCAACTTGATTACCAGGAATTTGCACATTTTTAATTTCTCCTGAGAGAACTCCCCGAATTGCCCGCCAATAATCGGGAACTTTACCTATATCTACCCATTCAAAATCCATGGGAATGGCATAAAAAGGCGCGTTATCCGCCACCAGTTGGGGAAATAATTGGCTACCAATATCATATTCCACTCCAGAGGGTATATATTCAAACACTTGAGGTTCAAAAATATAAATACCTGTATTGATATTAGTGCTAAGAGCTTCTGCAACGGTTGGTTTTTCTTGAAAGGCTTGAATGCGGTTATCGTCGTCAGTAACTACTACGCCATAGCTAGAGACTTCTTCTCTGGGAACTGATTTAGTGATGACTGTTGCTATTGAACCTTTGGATTTATGCCACTTAACTGCCGCACTTAAATCTAAATCAATTAAAGCATCACCACACAATACAACAAAGGTATCATCAAAAAACGGTGAAAAATCTTGAATCCGACGCATACCTCCAGCCGAACCTATGGCTTCTCCCACAAGTTTACCATCATCATCAATTTTACCTTCAAAGGAATAGGCAATCTGCACGCCAAAACGTTGACCATCACGGAAATAACTTTCTATTTCCTCCGCTAAATGGCTAACATTGACCATGATTTCGGTAAAGCCATGTTGACGCAATAACTCTAATAAAAATTCCATCACTGGCTTTTGCAGGATCGGAATCATGGGTTTAGGAATTGTATACGTTATAGGACGGATACGTGTACCCTTTCCCGCAGCCAGAATCATTGCTTTCATAGTTCAAAAATTTTTCCTTAAACACAAGCCAGTTTACTTTTGAATTTAATTGGGAAGAGGTAGGAGTTCAGAAGTATGGTTTCGCCACGCTTCGCTATCAGGAGTCCAGGAGGAAGAAGAAAGAAGAAAGAAGAAAGAGCTAAAAATATAACTCTCCTGTGTGCCCCTGACCCTCCACTACCCCTAGGCGGGTAGACAAATTTGAATTTCTTGGTAAAATCCTTGCTGAAATAGCTCAACTTTAGATTGAGCCGAGAGTAGTAGTAACGCCCAAAATACACTGACTAAAGTACCCTGTTTTGATTCGTGATGAGAGCCATCTTGATTTGGTTTTTTGGTCTGTATCCACAAATCTATCAGTTGTTCAAGATTCCAACATTGTTTCTCTAAATTTTGGTCTTGGGTAGCACGATGTAACACCTGTTCCAGTTCTAACGCGACCTCCGTTAAGTTTTCTTGGTGTGCTAACTCTAGGGCTTCCCGCATGGTCTGCACACTGGACTGACGCTTGGGCGGTTTGGGTTTTTTGTCTGTTTGTACGAGTTTTAGTTGAGTTGCCATTATTTGCAACTGGTTTATTAACTCTTGTAAAGTTACGCGACGTTTTGATGGAGGCATGGCTACCGGACGACGACGTAGCTGTTGTTCTAGTTGCAAGCGATGGGCGGGATACAATAATCCATTTTCAATGTCTAATAGTGTATCATGTACGACTTCTTCTTGAGTGTTATATACTGTTGATAGCTGCATTAATGTATTAGCTTTAAATAATACAAGCATTGATGCTGATAAAAAAGCCTGTCCAGATTGAGATAAGTCGCTTTCATAACCTCTAATAGTTACTTGTTTCGACATTAATTGTAAGTAATGATCAATTACTTCGATAACGCGCACGTCCCAAGGGTCAATTTCCCCTTGTTCCGCCTGGGAAATTAGTTGTGTAATGGTTTCTAATAATTCAGTTGCATTCATAGTCAGGAGTTCAGTAGTTCAATAGTTCAGGGTGAATGGCTGTTCGTCCGTACAGTAGTTCAGGAGGAAGAAAGAAGGAATGACAATTACCCATTACCCATTAATTATTCATTCTTCTTTTGGTATTTCTGAGTCGTAATTACCGCGAAGATGGGAAATAAAATCACTATGGTTACTGGTTGTGATGGCATCGAATGTACCTTTGATAGTTCCAGCTATGGGTACGGCCACGAGTGTTCCTAATAAACCGGCGATTTCAAATCCCATTAAAATAGCGATAAAAATCCATAGGGGGTTGAGTCCAATAAAATTACCCATTAATTTTGGGGCTAGGAGATTATCTTTAATTTGTTGCATGATAATGGCTATTGTAGCGACTGGGAAGGCTAACCACCAATTTTGGATTAATATCAATAAGGTTACTAGACCAATACCTAGGGTTGCACCAACTACGGGAATAAGTCCAGAAATACCAATGATAATGGCAAATAATAAGGCAAAGGGGACTCTGAGAAATAAAAATATTGGTGTTAGGGATAGGATTGTAAACAGTCCTAGTAGTAGTTGGCTAAGAAAAAAGTTTTGGAAATTTAATCGTAAGGACTTGCTAAAAGGAATACCAATGTTAGATGGTAGGAGATTGATGAGTCCAGTCCAAACGCGATCGCCATATATTAGCATATAAAAGGCGAGAACTATGACCAATATGACATTTAATAGTCCTGATAATAATGTACCGGCAAATCCTACTGCCCCGGAAGCTATTTGTTGCACTAAATTCTGAATATTTCCGTTAATTTGGTTTGTAATCAGTTTTAAATCTATGGCTAATCGTCGCTGCTTTGCTAAACTCTCTAAATGATCTAAATTGGCTTGACTAGTCGCTAACCAATCCGGAATCTTATTTAAAAGCTGAATGGTTTGATCTATTAACATGGGTACGAGGGTAAGACCGGAAACAATAAATATAGCTAAAGTAAGTATTAAAACAATACTTACTGCTCTAATACGCTTGACCCTAATTCTCTCAAATAATTTAACTGGGTAATTGAGTAAAAAGGCTAAAATTGCCGCAATACTCAGTATAGTAATAGGATTTTGGAAAAAACGAAACAATAAAGATAGTAGCCAGATATTGAGGGCGATAATTGGTCCACTGAGTCCATAAATCAAGAGAGTTTGTAAGGAAGCAAAGGAGCGCATCTGATTTAATGTATTGGTAATTATTTTATTTTTATTGATGATAAATAATTTATACTTATCAACAAGTATTCTACTATATAAATAACTTATTTGTAAAGAAAAAACACATAAATACTCTACAGTGTGAACATAAACTATCATACATGGTAATAAAGCTTTGTTGTTACTGACTTTTGAAACTTTTCATTGGGGAAAGCGATTTCAAAAAGTTGTAGATGTTCCTCTTAATAGTTATGCTTGGGTTAGTCCTGAACTAGAGCTAGGTTTATTAACCAATGAACGCTTAATTGGTATTTTTAGAAAATGGAAATTAATTCAGGTATTAGCAGAAAAATAACCCTGCATCCTTTTTTACAAACTGAAGTTCAGATAGCATCAATTTAAAAGTAAAGATAGAAGTTAAACCCTTTATGAATTATAGCCTACAGATATTTATCAGTAAGCCGGAATTTATGTGAATTTTTGATGAAATAGGTTTTGATTTTTGTCAGAATCGGACAGTTATCGAGCAAAATTCATATAATAGCCACCGATTAAAAGATGAATAGGATTAAGAATTGATTTGTTTACTCCTGAAGTCTCTCTTTAGATATATCTTCTTCTACACCACAGGGATCAAGACAAATCTTATTTTTCTACTATATACTCAGATTTTGTATACCATATTACAGATTATATTCTGTAGATCATGTATGTGAGAAAATTAGGGGATTGTAAGGAATTTATTCCTGATTTGAGGACTTAAGTCCTGACTACGAAATTGTCCGTTCAAATCTTATTCAATATCACCATGAATACTATCCCTGAATCTATCCCTAATTGGGAAGAAGAATTAGATAACGCCATTTTTACCTTTGATGATATTCAAGCAGAACTGAACTATAAACAAGCTAAAACAGCACTGCAAAATTTAGTTAATAATCTGGATCTTTCTACTGCGGAAAAATCAGGGTTAGAAATGGAAATTAAGGATTTAGAAACTATGCTAGATAAGTTAGAAAGCATGGTAGTACAAATAGCTGCTTTTGGTTTAGTGGGACGTGGTAAATCTTCTCTTCTTAATGCTTTGGTTGGACAAGAAGTCTTTGTTACTGGACCTTTACATGGTGTTACCCGTGATGCACAAACGGTAAATTGGAGTATTAGTCAAGAAGCTTTAGGAACTTTAAAAGCTACATTAAATGGTCAATCCCAAATAGAATTAATTGATACCCCAGGATTAGATGAAGTAGATGGGGAAACTCGCGCAGCTTTAGCTGAACAAATCGCTAAACAAGCTGATTTGATTCTATTTGTGATTTCGGGAGACATGACTAAAATTGAAAAAATAGCCTTATCCCAATTACGAGAAGTAGGTAAACCAATAATTTTAGTATTTAATAAGGTTGATCAATATCCCGAAACTGATAGAATTACAATTTACGAAAAAATTCGGGATGATAGAGTCCGGGAATTACTTTCACCGGCAGAAATTGTCATGGCCGCAGCTTCTCCACTGGTGAAAATTGCGGTACAACTTCCTGATGGAACTAGAAGTATAAAGTTACAAAAAGGCCAATCCCAAGTTGATGAATTAAAACTAAAAATTTTGGAAATTCTCCATCGTGAAGGTAAGGCATTAGTGGCTTTAAATACTATGCTTTATGCTGATAATGTCAATGAACAATTGGTACGGCGGAAATTGATCATTAGAGAAGAAAATGCTAATCAATTAATTTGGAAATCAGTTATTACGAAAGCATTAGCGATCGCTCTTAATCCTGTTACAGCAGTGGATGTATTAAGTGCTGTAATTGTTGATATTGCTTTAATTTTAGGTTTATCTAAACTTTATGGTATCCCCATGACAGAAACAGGTGCTGTCAAATTATTGCAAAAAATTGCCCTGAGTATGGGTGGTATCAGTGCTAGTGAACTATTAGCAAATTTGGGTTTAAGTGGTTTAAAAACTTTGCTGGGTATCTCCACCACAGCAACAGTAGGAGTGACAATTGCCCCCTATTTATCTATAGCTATCACTCAAGCAGGAGTAGCAGGGGTATCGTCATACAGTATTGGACAAATTACCAAAACCTATTTAGCAAATGGCGCAACCTGGGGACCAAATGGACCAAAAGCCGTAGTTAGTCAAATTTTATCAACATTAGATGAAACTTCAATTTTGAACCGTATTAAAGATGAATTGCTAACCAAAATTAGACTGAGAAAAAGTAGATAAAAACTATAATTACAATATATCTCTCTGCGTCCGTGCGTGAGAAAATAAAAATGAGACAAACAAAAAAAGGACGAACTAAAAAGCCCGCCCAAAATGCCGAAGAAAACTTTTAAAAACCTATAAAACCTAAACCTTTGCTTCCTCCCTAACCAACTTATCCCAACCCAAATCCTTCAAGTTATTATTACGACGTAAAGGACGAGTTACCAACTCCAAAACATCACGCGCATTACCAAAACCATGAATCTGTGCAAAGGTAAATTCTACCGACCATTTAGTATTAATTCCCCGTGCTTCCAGAGGATTTGCGTGAGCCATACCAGTAATCACCAAATCAGGTTTCAACTCATAAATACGTTGAACTTGATTATAATTATCTGGCTTTTCTACAATAGTTGGTAAGGGAACACCCATTTCCTGACAAGTCTTTTCTAGTAAAGCTAATTCAGCAGCTTGATAGCGTTTATCCATGTAAGGAATACCGATCTCTTGAACAGTCATTCCACAGCGAACCAAGAAGCGAGCTAGAGAGATTTCCAATAAATTATCGCCCATGAAAAAAACAGATTTACCGCGAATTAATTGCACGTAATCCTCTAGATTTTCCCAAATCTGTGCTTCTCTTTCATCTAAACCTTTGGGTGTAATACCAAATACAGAACAAATTTTTTCAACCCAAGCCCGTGTTCCATCTGGACCAATGGGGAATGGTGCGCCAATTAATTTACATTTCTTTCTTCGCATTAAAGTTGTAGCAGTGCGACTTAAAAAAGGATTCACTCCTACTACATAATAACCTTCTGCTAAAACAGGTAATTCTGTAAACCGTTTTGCAGGTAGCCAACCAGAAACTTTAATACCTTGTTTCTTCAATTCTAGGGTTAATTGGGTGACAACTGGATCGGGTAAAGAACCGAATAAAACCAAAGGGGGATGATCTACATATTCTGATTCTTCTTGGGCTACGTCTTCTTTTTTCTTACCGAAATGTAGCAGTTTCTGAATGGCGTTACGCTCGCCTTTTTCAGTTTCCGATCCTGGAGCTTTTTCAGGACAACGATTAGCCATAGCGGCTAACACAGTGTCCTCCCCTTGGGTAAATGCGTAGTCGAGTCCGTTAGCACGAGCGACAACAATAGGAATACCAAGTTCTGCTTCTAATTTGGGAGCTAAACCTTCCAAATCAGTTTTAATAATTTCGGTGGTACAAGTGCCAATCCAAACAATTACACTAGGATTGCGATCGCGTTTAATTTGCTCACACAATCTTTTTAATTCTTGATAATCATTTAACTGGGCAGAAATATCACCTTCTTCCAACTCAGCCATTGCATAGCGGGGTTCAGCAAAAATCATTACCCCCATCGCATTTTGCAGAAAATATCCACAGGTTTTCGTGCCAATAACTAAAAAGAAACTATCTTCAATTTTTTGATATAACCAAGCAACACAACTAATTGGGCAAAAGGTGTGATAATTGCCAGTTTCACATTCAAAATTTAAAGCTGGTGGTTCTTGAGCAACGGTCATATTTATAATTCTCCCATAGATTTTTACACAGGGCAGGGAATTGGGGATTGGTGATTGGTGATTGGGTTATTTATTTCCTTGTGGTTTATTCCCCGTCACCTGTCACCTGTCACCTCAATTCTGCTTTCAATAATTAATTGTTGGGGAAGAGACGAGCCATTTCTGATGCATTAAAAACCGCAGATGGCAGTTCTTCCATATTGTCTTCACCATTGAGTAAAGATGTTTCATCACCCCAGATATCGGAAACTACATCATCAAAACCATTTTCTGCTGATGTATTCAGTTCATCAAAGGAATTATCTTCAGACAGATTCAGAGCGATAAAAGCATCTTCACCACCTGAAGTCAGAGGATTAAATCCATCTCCGTCATTATTTAAAGACATGGAATTAAAAGAAACATTACTGAAATCACCCACTCGTTGTGAATCATCGCTAATATCTTTCCGTCCTAAAGACCTATTACCTAGGTCATCATCATTGATTGCCCCCCAATCCGCCTGGGGTGATCCTAGTGCCACTTGATTAACCGCACCCTGTGGGGGTAAAGATTCTCCCTGACCTTGACCTCTATTTTGCACACCCGATTCACGCAAGTAGATTTCCGGTTTGCCGGTCGGGCTAAGACGATTGCCAAGGGTAATATCTGGGTCAAAATGTAAATCCAGAACTTCAATCAAAGTATCCGCATTTGGATTCAGTTTGGCAAAGGGGAACATTAGCTGGGCTAATTTTGGCTCCAGAGCATTCACAACTCCCAGGATGAGGTAAGAAGAGGGGCGCTTGCCACCATCGGGGGTAGAAACTGATTCAATATTCATCTGGAGCGTAATCCATTCACGATTAGCTTGGAAGAATTGCAACCACTTTTGTTTGATTGAATCGGTAAAACTATCAAAGAAAGCCATATTCCCATCCTGAGAAATAAAATGTTTTATACAATCATCAAGTCTAATTCCTCTTCCGCGTTTGTGGCTTGTACTTTTACTGGATTGAGATAAAAATCTGACAATAGAGAAAAAAGTTCACGATCTGGGGCATCATTAGGAACAACACCTTCCGGTTGGGCAAGAATTTGGTCGGCAATATTCAGGTAATAGTCGCAAACGTAGCTCAGGGAAGGATCTCCATCTGCCATTTCAAACAATGTTTTGCCTTTGACCCGGGACACCCGGATATCTTCAATCAAAGGTAATACCTCTAAAACAGGCATGGGTACGGCTTCTACATATTTTTCTATTAAGTCTCGCTTGGAAGTACGATTACCGATTAACCCCGCCAAACGTAAGGGATGGGTCCGGGCTTTTTCGCGGACTGAAGCGGCGATCCGGTTGGCAGCAAATAGGGCATCAAAGCCATTATCTGTGACAATTAGACAATAATCTGCATAATTCAACGGTGCTGCAAAGCCACCACAGACAACATCACCAAGAACGTCAAATAAAATTACATCGTACTCATCAAAAGCATTAAGTTCCTTTAATAATTTGACTGTTTCCCCAACTACATAACCACCACAACCAGCACCGGCTGGAGGTCCACCCGCCTCTACACAATCTACTCCACCATAACCTTTATAAATTACATCTTCTGGCCAAACGTCTTCGTAGTGGTAGTCTTTTTCTTGCAAGGTATCAATAATGGTGGGAATCAAAAACCCAGTCAGGGTAAAGGTGCTGTCATGTTTGGGATCACAGCCAATTTGTAGAACTTTTTTACCCCTTTTAGCTAGAGCTACAGAGATATTACAACTGGTTGTAGATTTGCCGATTCCGCCTTTGCCATAAACTGCTAGTTTCACGCTTATACCTCTCTTATAGTTATTTGACTAATCTCAAACATCTCTGGGGAATGTTTTAGGTCTTTGAGTGTCATTATTGTGCAAATTTCCTGGAAAGAAAAGATGATCATAATTTGCCAGAGACTGATATATGGCTTTTTTAAGATTTAAAATCTATTTTTCCATATTAATTTCTAAATTAATCTTAAAAATCTCATTAAATAGAATATTTAAAACTTTTATGTAATGTTTTTTATAAAAATAGTTACAAAAACTAGAAAGTATATATAGCTAAAAATCTATTGATTCGATAGTTTAAGCTGATTCTTATCCACAGAGACGATATTGCTGGTATTTACGGTGGGTGGAATGGGAAAACCATTGTCAGCAATAGGTTATCAATTACAGTTAAATCACCAATGAGGGGTTTTGATGGGGGATGGGAATTATCAGTGCGGAAATTTTGTGAGCGATCGCACCTCTCCTAGTTAGTCTCACTTCTGAATTAGTAAATATTTATTAAATTAGAAAATATCTGATATAAAACTTAACAGTGAACTAGGAATAGGTAAAATTTTTGTCCACTGACAACGAATAACTGATAACTAACAAATGACTAAAAAACAAAAATTTCCTTATCTACTAGGTTCTAAATGGACTGCACAACAAAAAGTTGATGGTTGGCGACACTTTCAAGTGGTTAATCGCAAAAATCAAGGTAAATGGGTTTATGCGGAACTTGTATCAGCCTGTGATCCCAGCGTACGTTTTTGGTTGAATGCAAAATTATTACAAGATGGTTCTCAATGGCAAACTGGATGGCAAACCTTACAAGATATGAGTCTAGAAAAAACACATTAGACTCCTGCTGAAAAAGATATAGGGACAATTCATGAATTGTCCCCACCGTAATTTTCACTCCTATGTCTATTGTATTACTAAACTAATAAAGTTTGCAGCAAAGGCTGATCAATATCTAACTTACCAGTTCGCAACCATCCCGCCATTTCATCAGGTGCTTTTGCTTGAGTTAATCTTTCTCGTAAATAACCACCTTCAAGAATTTCCTTTTGCAATAATTCCTGGGCAATTTCTTCTAGTAAATCCCGGTTATTTTGCAAAATACTTAAAGCAATATGATGAGCATTTTCAACTATTTGTTGAACTTCATGATCAATATCTTCCGCCATTTGGGGACTGATAGCACGACGGGGATTTCCATAACCTTCAATAAATTGCTGTTGAATTTTTTCAAAAGCTACTGGACCGAGTCTATCACTCATACCATAAATTGTTACAGTTCTTTCTGCTAAATCCGTGGCTTTTTGAATATCATCAGCAGCGCCAGTAGAAACCTTACCAAAAACGATTTCCTCCGCAGAACGTCCACCTAACAAAATCGCAATGCGACCGCGAATTTCATCTTCTATCATTAAAAAGCGATCTTCTTCTGGCATTTGGATAGTATAACCTAAAGCACCCACACCGCGAGGGACAACGGAAATTTTTTCAACCTTACCAGAACCAGGCATTAATGCACCAATAATGGCGTGTCCAACTTCGTGATAAGCAACGGTTTTTTTCTCAATTTCATTTAACACACGAGAACGTTTTTCTAACCCTGCAATTAGACGTTCAATGGCTTCATTAAAATCTGCCATAAAAACCGCTTGACGATTATTTCTCGCTGCTAATAATGCGGCTTCATTAACTAGATTCGCTAAATCTGCACCGGCAAAACCAGGGGTACGAGTGGCAATAATTCCTAAGTCTACATCTTCCGATAATTTGACATTTCTGGCGTGAACATTAAGAATTGCTTCCCGACCAATTTTATCAGGTCTATCTACCACAATTTGACGGTCAAAACGACCAGGACGACGTAAAGCAGGATCGAGAACTTCGGGACGGTTGGTAGCAGCGATGATAATTACACCAGTGTTAGCATCAAAACCATCCATTTCTGTTAATAATTGGTTTAATGTTTGTTCCCGTTCATCGTTACCACCAACAAAACCACCAGCACCACCGCGAGATTTACCTAAAGCATCTAATTCATCAATAAAAACTATACAAGGTGCTTGTTGTTTAGCTTGTTCAAATAAATCTCGAACTCGTGCAGCACCAACACCTACAAATAATTCGATAAATTCCGAACCGGAAATACTGAAAAAGGGGACACCAGCTTCACCGGCGATCGCTTTTGCTAATAATGTTTTACCAGTACCAGGAGGACCAACTAATAATACACCTTTGGGAATTTTTGCCCCTAAAGTTGTGTATTTGCTGGCATTTTTCAAGAAATCAACTATTTCTTCTAATTCTGCTTTGGCCTCATCCACACCTGCCACATCTGGGAATTTTACCCCAGTGCTACCTTCAGAATAAATGCGTGCTTTGCTTTTACCAACTGTTAATGCAGCAGGTCCCCCACCTTGACGACTCATCAAAAATGCCCAAATACCAAAGAAAATTAATGGTGGTGCGACCCAACTTAATACAGTACCAATCCAAGCATTTTCATCTGGTGGTGGTGCTGCAAATTCAACATTATTATCCCGGAGAATTTTGGGTAAATCCAAGTCAATGGCCACAGGTGTAGTCCGAAATACCTGTTCAACGATTTTACCATCGGCAGTTTTAGTTTTAATGGCGTATTCGATGCGATCGCCCCCCACAATCGCTTTATCCACTTTACCCGCTTTTACCTGATCAATAAAATCACTATAGGGAACTTGCTGCAATCGAGTCCCCAAAAAACTGGGAACTATCAAGTTGAGTAATAACAAAAAAGTCAATAAAATGAGCAACCCGCCGCCTAATTGTCTAATTTTGGGCTGTTTCATCTTATTATTATTATTAGTTTCTACGGGCATAATTTCACCTCTTGTGTACTTGTCCTAAGAGTTACTAAATACACTGCTTATTGTAAAGTTTTGTATCTAAACTCTATTGTAGAAACTAGAGGATAAAGTCTAAATTAGTAGATGCCGAAAAAATTATTCGTCTTCCCGTACTTCTATGGCCTCTCAACTGGGATTTTTGTTGAAGCTACTCTCATTTTCCGCCTTGGTATCCGTATTTATTAAGTCTGCTGATCCTCTGTGGATTTCTCCAACGGTGACAAACGCGCTCATTATGGTTGTATTACCAACTATAATTATGTCCGGTCTGCTGCTATGGCGTATCCCCAAACAACAACAAAATTCAGAAAAAATTAATCTAAGTAGGAGAAGTAAGGGTAATTCATGAATTACCCCTACGTAAGAATAAGAGTTACAGTTATGTCTTCCGTAAGTCCTAATCAATACAGCATCTTACCAAATTGGGAGTCTTGCTTGTGAATCTTGGTCAATGGATAGGTTTAATTGCTTTAGGTATATCCTTATACATATTGTGGCAACTGCGTGACGTTCTGCTACTAATATTTGCTGCTGTTGTCTTAGCAACAACACTAAATCGCCTAACGCGACGCTTTCAAAGGTTAGGAATAAAACGAGGATTAGCAGTTGTATTATCTGTAGGGATTTTGTTTGCTGGTGTGGTCTGTTTTTTCTGGTTAATTGTTCCACCTTTTGTCCAACAATTTCATGAACTGACCTTTAAAGTTCCCCAAGGATTTGAACGTTTTAATAGTTGGATTGATGAACAAAGAAACAATATTCCTCCCCAACTATTACCCTATATACCAGATATAAATAGTTTAATTGAACAGGCACAACCCTTATTTAATCGCCTATTAGGTAACTCTTTTGCCTTTGTTTCTGGTTCTTTAGAAGTCGTTCTCAAAATTTTATTAGTCCTGGTTTTAACCGCCATGTTTTTAGTGAGTCCAGATGCTTATCAAAAAGTATTTATTCGCGTATTTCCCTCTTTTTATCGGCAACGGGTAACAGGGATTTTACAACAATGCGAAATTTCTTTAGAAGGGTGGGTAACAGGTGCAGCAATAGGCGTTTTTGCTGTCGGATTAATGAGCTTGGTAGGTTTATCAATTTTACAAGTAAAAGCAGCCCTAGCTTTAGGAGTGTTAGCTGGCTTTATGAATTTAATTCCTAATTTGGGACCAACTATGAGTGTAGTTCCAGCTATGGCGATCGCTCTTTTAGATAATCCTTGGAAAGCCCTGGCTGTCTTCATTCTCTACTTTGTGATTCAACAGTGTGAAAGTAATTTCATTACACCTGTGGTCATGGCACATCAAGTATCCTTACTCCCTGCTGTCACCCTCATTTCTCAATTATTCTTTGTGACATTTTTGGGATTTTTAGGATTATTTTTGGCACTTCCTCTTACCGTTGTGGCCAAAATTTGGCTACAAGAAATTTTAGTTAAAGATGTCTTAGATAAATGGGGTCATCATCAGGAAGATCATCTTGATCAATCTTCTGATGGAAATGATGATGATGGTTGACTGTAAAAAACACTAGTATAATTACTGTTGGTAAGGGATTTTACTTGGGTAAAACCCAAACACTGTAAAGTTTTATTGCAGGATTTAACACTTCTGCCTCCCAGGATATTTTTGACAATCTTGGGAAATGAGTTTATAATCATGGTTAATCAAAATATTTTAATCCTTCGCCCAAAATCTAACATATTTTGGGCTATTTTTATCAAGATTTTCTTAACATTCAACACTTCTGTCATGAAAGATATTTTTAAAAAGCCATCATTAGAAACATTAGTTAATGAAATTGTTGCTTTAAATCATGCGTGGAAAGCTGCTGTAGAATTATTTGGAGATGATAGTCCTTTATCCCAAAGTGCAAGAGATTTAAAAGGATGTTTACAGGTAAGATTATTACAGAGTTATCCAGATCAAGTTTATTTAATCATAGACCAAGAAAGTTCAGAAACAGCAGGGGAAAAAGTATATAGTTTGCGTTTAGTAACTCCTATTAATAATCGTAATAATGCTGAACATCTACCTGCAAGAGTTGCGAAAAAATTACTTTCTCAGCAGGAAATTGCTAAACTTGAAAACAATGTGATATGAAAATATCAAGTTTCTTAACGGTTGACTGTTTTCCCCTGCACCCCTGCCCCTACTAAATCAACCAAACCCAGGAATTAACCGCTTCAAGGCACGACCGGCGACATCGCCATAGCGCAATTCACCACAGAGGATTTTACCCATGATTTGAGCGCCAGAGGGGCGTTTAACGCCGACTTTGTAGCCGATACCAGGGAAGCGGTAAAATGCTCCTGCTAGTTTTTGCGCCCAAGCCATATCAGTTCCCCATTGTTGGTTAATGGCATCGCTATAATTGGCTAAGGCATTAATATCACCACTTAAAGCATCGTGAATAAATCCTGCGGCGAGAACACCGCTAAAAATAGAAGGGCGAATACCTTCGGCGGTAAAGGGATCTACCAAACAGGCTGCTTCTCCAGCTAGAACTGCGTTTTGGGCGTGTAGTTGTTGGTTGCCATCCCAAATACACAGAGGATGACCATATTGTTTACTATTTTTGACATCTACATTAAAGGATTTAGCGTATTCATCTAAAATCTTTTTAAAGTCTTGGGGTTCGCCACCAATGAAAGTTCCCACACCTATGGAATAGCTGTCAGCTTTGGGGAAGTTCCAAATATAGCCATTTTTGACTAGGCCAAATTCAAAATGAATTGTGGTTTTTTTGTCTACGTTGGCGGGAACTTCTGCTTCTAATGCTCCTGCTAATCGTCGTTTGCGTTCTTTAAAACCTAACCATTTGGCCATTGAACCCTTTGCGCCGTCCGCAGCGATGAGATAACGACCTGTAACTGGTTCGTTGGCTGTGTTGACTTGCCAATGATCTGTTTTAAATTCTATACCAGTCACTTCTGTATTATCTCGTAGTTCAGCCCCTTGGCTTTGTGCTTGTTGAATTAGGAAATGATCAAAAACATCTCGTCGCACCATCCAAACAGGTTCTTTAGTTTCGATCTTGGCCTCTACAGGATCGCCTAATTTCCAGGTAAAGCGCAGAGAGTCAGCTTTGACGGAAATAGCGGGGGTAAAATCAAAGTCAAACCATTGGGCTACACTAGGTGACACACCACCACCACAAGGCTTATATCTGGGTAAGGATTCTTTTTCTAAGACTAAGACTGAGCGGCCTTTTTTGGCTAGATGATATGCTGCTGTTCCACCTGCAGGTCCAGCACCAACGATAATACAGTCGTACATAATACCTGAATTTCTGGTTTTGATGTAAATTCTTTGATTCTTCAGTATATATAAGGGTTTATGATTTTTTGTAAATTTTTAGTAAATATAATTTACTGATTGGACATGGGGCATTGGTAATGGGAAGAATTTTCCCTCTTGCCTTTTGCCCCTTGCATGAGTGCCTTTTACAAGTTACACAGTAGAGATATCTTTTTCCTTATCTGTGAGTAATTCGTCTATTTTAGTGGTGTACTTGTTAGTTAGTTTTTGGAGTTTGTCCTGTTGATCCCGGGCTTCATCCTCAGAGATTTCTGAACTTTTTTCCTGTTTGCGAATCGCCTCGATGGCATCTCGGCGGATATTGCGAATTGCTACACGACCTTCTTCTGCATACTTAGCCGCAAGTTTGACAAATTCCTTACGGCGATCGCTGGTTAAAGGCGGAATATTCAACCGAATCACAACACCATCGTTACTGGGCGTTAAACCCACATCAGACATAGAAATGGCTTTTTCAACGATGTTCAAGCTGCTCTTATCATAGGGCTGAATCAGGATAGTTGAAGAATCTGGTGTACTAATGTTTGCCAGAGATTTTAAAGGTGTTGGTGTACCGTAATACTCCACTTGTACCTTATCTAATAAACTCGCGTTAGCGCGACCGGTGCGGATAGTATTAAAAGCTCGTTGAGTAGACTCAACAGTTTTCTGCATCGTACTTTCAGCTTCAGCTAATGTCACAAGAACCTCCCACAAGCGTGCCAATTGATTCTCCCATGACTGCACGATGGATGTTACCTCGCACCGTGAGGTCAAATACTAGAATAGGGAGATTGTTTTCTTTACACAAGGCAATTGCGGTACTGTCCATGACTCGCAAATCTTTAGCCAAAACGTGGGCGTAGGTAAGAGTAGAAAAACGCTTGGCATGAGGATGAAGTTTGGGATCAGCATCGTAAATACCGTCTACTTTAGTAGCCTTGAAAATCACTTCCGCTTCAATTTCTGCTGCTCTTAAGGCCGCAGTCGTATCTGTGGTAAAGAAAGGATTGCCAGAACCAGCCCCAAAAATTACCACCCGGCCTTTTTCTAGATGACGGATGGCACGACGGCGAATATAGGGTTCTGCTAGTTCTTGCATAGCGATCGCCGTTTGTACTCTTGTTTGTACTCCCATGCGTTCTAAAGAATCTTGCAAGGTCATGGCGTTCATCACCGTGGCAATCATGCCGATATAGTCAGCAGTTGCCCGATCCATACCCCTTGATGCTGCCTGAACACCGCGAAAAATGTTGCCACCGCCTACCACGATGGCTACCTGCACGCCAGTGGCGATCACCTCTCCTATTTCCTGGGCTATTTGTTCGACCACTTCTGGGTCAATCCCGTAGCCCAGATTGCCCATTAAGGCTTCACCGCTCAGTTTCAGTAAAACCCGTCGGTAATTCGTTCCCATGAAGTTCCGCTTTATCAAAAAAGTTGCAATTGCCTCCAATTTAAGATAACAGTAGAGTGACTATCTGTGTCTAGTTAGGTTCT
>JBJTTJ010000241.1:0-30790 GCA_046080125.1 Cuspidothrix sp. | reverse complement strand
GTTCTCGCTATCAATCACGAATATTTAATAAGGAATGGTTAGCAAGTAAAGGATTGATGATCAGTTAGAGGCTGTTTGTGAAGTAAACTTAAACTTTCAAAAAATGGATAGGCAATTTGCTGAAGTCAATCAAAAGTTTACCGAAGTTAACAAAAAAACTAGAAACCATTGATACTAGACTAAATAAACTAGAAATAGTCAGGATAGGGAATTGCTACAACTCTAAACGGACATAGTTCGACTGTAAGACTACCTGAGTGGCAAGTTGAATGAAGTGTCAAGATAAAATAAAAAATTTACTGAAAAAGGAACTTGCAGATGATTGTTGTCATGAAGATTGGTTCCCCACAGGAAGAGATTAATCGCATTGCTACAGAATTATCTAGCTGGGGACTAACACCGGAAAAAATCATTGGTCAGCATAAAGTAGTAATTGCTTTAGTCGGGGAAACGGCGGATTTAGACCCTCCCCGCATTCAAGAATTGAGTCCATGGATTGAACAAGTATTACGAGTGGAAGTACCCTATAAAAGAGCTAGTAGGCAGTTCCGTCATGGACAAGCTTCTGAGGTGGTAGTGAATACTCCTCAAGGGGACGTGGTGTTTGGTGAAGATCACCCTTTGGTGGTTGTGGCTGGGCCATGTTCGGTAGAGAATGAGGAAATGATTGTGGAAACGGCGCTGCGGGTAAAAGCTGCGGGGGCTAGGTTTTTACGGGGTGGGGCATATAAACCTCGTACTTCACCCTATGCTTTTCAAGGTCATGGTGAAAGTGCTTTGGAATTGTTAGCAATAGCACAGAAAGTGAGTGGACTGGGGATTATTACGGAAGTAATGGATACGGAAGACTTGGAGAAAATTGGTGAAGTTGCCGATGTGATTCAGATAGGGGCGAGAAATATGCAAAATTTCTCTATGCTGAAGAAAGTGGGAGCCCAACCTAAACCAGTGCTGTTAAAACGCGGTATGTCGGCGACTATTGAGGATTGGTTAATGGCGGCGGAGTACATTTTAGCGGCGGGTAATCCGAATGTGATTTTGTGTGAACGAGGAATTAGAACTTTTGACCGCCAATATACCCGCAATACTTTAGATTTATCCGTTGTTCCAGTGTTACGGAAGTTAACCCATTTACCGATGATGATTGATCCTAGTCATGGTGTGGGTTGGTCTGAGTTTGTTCCTTCAATGGCCATGGCGGCGATCGCTGCTGGTACAGATTCTCTCATGATTGAAGTCCATCCTAATCCTAAAAAAGCTCTATCCGATGGACCCCAATCTTTAACCCCAGATGCTTTTGATCAATTAATGTCAGAATTGGCGGTGATTGGTAAAGCGGTGGGTAGATGGCCACAACCAGCTATGGTTTAAATATAGAGTATCAAGATCCCCAACTGCTTGAAAAAGTTGGGGATCTGAATCTGCCAGTATTGCTAACGTCGCATATAACGGAAGGCAACATTAGTTCCGCCTCCAAGTCCATAGGCGATTTGAATATTTAGCTGGGCCATTGGTTCTAAATATCTAGCATTTTGCAGGACTCCGACATCAACAGGTTCAAATCCAGCATCTTCGATCAATTTTGCCACTGTTGCTTTAGCTGCTGCGTCATCTCCACAGTAGAACCCTGTAGCTTTTTGTCCATCAAATATTTGCTTACCAGGTTCCATGACTTCAGCAAAGATTGTATTAAATGCCTTAACCACAGGTACACCGGGAATGAGTTTAGCAATTTCTTCGGCGGAGGAAGTGGTGTATCCTAAGGTATTGGACATATAATCTGGCGCAAGAGGATTTGTACAATCAATCACAATCTTACCAGTTAAATCATCGAGTTCTTGCACCACACCGAGAGTTGTATTATTTGCCCAGGGAGTAGTAATTATAATTACATCAGCACTAGCTACGGCATCAGCATATTTTGCACCTTTGACCGTTTCTCCGAGTTGTGCGGCGATAGCTTGCGCTTTTTCCTGTTCTCGTGAGCCAATAGTGATTTCATGACCTGCTAAAATAAACAGTTTGGCCAGACGGCTACCGACGTTACCCGCACCAATCACAGCAATTTTCATTTGTATTTTTCCTCAACAGATCAATTTAAAAGAGTTAATCCAAAATCGAGTCACAGACTCAAACAATTATCTTCTTCTGCTGCCAAAACCACCAGAACGACGAACTCCAGAACGGCCACCACTACCGAAACTATTACCAGAATTGCGGCGGATAGAACTAGAATTTCCAGAAGGTCTAAGGGTACTGGTACCAAAACCAGAACCGGAAGCTCGTCCATTGGTTGTGGTGCGGCTTGCACTTCCTGAAGATGAGTTTCTAATGTTGCCTGTAGTACGGAAAGTAGTGCGATTTCTCACTGCTGCTGGTGGTTCATTGTAGCGAGAACGGTAACTAGAAATAGCTGAATCATAGCTAGAACCATAACCGCCATAACCATTCATGATCCCACCGGGTTGATAAACGGGGGGAACATAATATTGAGGTCTAAACAACATACTACCAATAGCTTGACCTGCGATCGCTCCCGCAAATGGAGCCCAAAAACTGCTTTCTTGGCGCACAATCACGGTTTCTCTTTGTCCGGTTTGAGGATTATTCCTGGTTTCTGTGACGTTATGGACGTACTCAATTTTAAAATCCTCGGTCATGTATAACATAGGTTGGCCGTTTTCTACCTTGAGGTAGGTTTTCTGACCGGCTTTAATTTCATCATCAGTTAGTCTTGCCATTTGCAGTTTTTCTGTGGCAAAGCTGGGGGGCGTATGATTGAGTAAAAACAGAGTGTACTCACCATTAACGTCATTGTATGTACCCTGTTGGACATCATATTGTCCATCATTTAATTTCGTGGGAGTAGTATTTTGGCTAACACCCTGAGTTGCAGAACGAGTTTGGTTTTCTCCCCCACAGGCCATTGTTGTTAAGCACAAACTCAAGGCTAAACACAGGATTGTCAGTTTACGTAGTATGGTCATAATCATGTTTTTCATGTTTTGTGTGCCACTTATGACAGTTACAGACTAAGGAATAATTTACAATGGAATCAATTCTGGGTAATACTCCAATAGCTGATCACGAGAAAGTTCATCACCTAACTGGGCGGGCGAGAAATGTACTTGGATAGCCCTAAGTTTATGTTTATAGTGTAGATTAATTAAGGTAGAGAAGGCTGCTTTTAACGCCGAAATGTTAGCTAAATCCGTTTCTAGGTCGCTAAATTCGCCTTCAGCCGCTATGGTAATCATGACTATGATATTTTCAGTGACAGGAAGTGTTAAAGGTTGCTTGGCCGATGGCGAACTTAAATCTAGATTAGCCCCATATCTTTGGGCAGAGTCTGTAAATAATTCATTCACATAATCTCCGGCCTCACCTTCACTCCAGAAGACATCTCCTTCGTTAGCAGCAGAACACCAATATTCATCATATTGCAAGAAAGTTTCGCACAGTAGCACCAATTCTTCCCCTATAATTTCCAAATCACCATCAGCATCAATTGCTTTTCTAGCCGCACGGTTGAGAACACCTAAAATGGGTGCTATTTCTCGACCATTGAGATGGAGAAATAAGCGACTGACAACATAACGAGTTCTACCCATCATCCGATTAAAGGTATTACGCATTTTTCTCTCCTATAACTTCTTAGTAATTGGTCATTTCTTCCAATCTTATTTGTGAACAGTTAAGAGTCAACCATCACCTTTTAACCCCTCAATGTAGTAAAATCCTTTAATAAAATCTACAGTGTTCCTAGAGGCTGGAAACCTTGAAACTTCCTTCTGTATTAAACAAAATCATCCCATGATTCAGCAACGTTGGTTAATTGCCATAAAATTTCAAATTTCCTGTGCATATTTGGCGAATAATTCTTCTATGGCCAACTTTGATAGTTTAACTTGGTACAGTATCCACAGAACAAGCAAAAATTTAGTTTCCAATGAAAATGAAAATTGGCATTTTAGGATTAGGTCTCATAGGCGGTTGTTTAGGTTTTGATTTACGTTCACAAGGTCACTACGTTTTAGGTGTAAGCCGTCGTCAGTCTACCTGTGAAAAGGCAGTCAACATGGGTAATGTTGATCAAGCGGGCTTAGAATTAAGTTTGTTAGCATCCGCAGAAATTGTATTTATTTGTACTCCTATAGGAATGATAGTACCTCAAGTCCAAGAGTTGATCAATCATCTACCTCGGACTACTATTATCACTGATGTTGGCTCAGTTAAAAAACCTATAGTGGAGGCGATTTCTCCCCTATGGGAAAATTTTGTGGGCGGCCATCCGATGGCGGGGAAAACCGATGTCGGTATAGAAGCGTCACAACCTAACTTATTTGTTAATCGGCCTTATGTGATAACGCCAATAGAAACAACATCAAATAATGCTGTTCTTATTGTAGAAGAAATTGTCCGCTCCCTTGGCTCAAATATTTACTATTGTCAACCTGATCAACATGATCGCGCTGTGAGTTGGATTTCTCATTTACCCGTGATGGTTAGTGCTTCTTTAATAGCGGCCTGTTTAAGTGAAACTGACCCGAAAATCGCACAACTATCCCAAAATTTTGCCAGTTCAGGGTTTCGGGATACCAGTAGAGTTGGGGGAGGAAATCCGGAATTGGGAGTAATGATGGCACAATATAATCGCCAAGCACTACTACATTCATTAGAACAATATCGCCGAAATATTGATGAGTTTATTGATATAATTGAGCAAGAAAAATGGGAATTATTAGAAGAAAAATTTAAGTTAAATCAACAAGCACGTCCTGATTTTTTAGAATAGGTAGTTTTCGGGTTAAAGATCCCCTAGTTCTGACATAATTAATTTAATAGATGGGAAGATTTATTAAAGAAGTCGGGGATATGGATTCAGCAAACTCTAAATAGATACAGCAGGGGGGTGTTTTATCTTCTGTCTTCCACCTTCTGCTATATCTAAATATCTAATATCTAATTCTCGGATCTACATAGGCATTGAGAATATCAATCAAAATACTAGCAGCAACAACGATCGCCCCAAAAAAGACTAAAACCCCCTGTACTGTGGGATAATCCCGATCAGAAATGGCTTGATATAAACGATTGGCTAAACCAGGCCAGGAAAAGGTTACTTCTGTTAAAATTGCCCCACCCAATAGGGAGGCAAATGTTAATCCTAAAACGGTAATTACAGGAATTAAGGCGTTCTTTAAGGCGTGGGAGACTAAAATTTTATTTTTAGGGATTCCTCGCGCCATAGCGGCTTCTACATAATCAGATTTTAAGGTTTGTTTTAAATTGACTCTGACAATACGTTCAAAAATGCCACTGAGTAAAATTCCCAGAGTTAAACTTGGTAGGGCTAAATGATGTAAAGCGGTGAAAAACTGACTTAAATTGCCACTTAATAAACTATCAATTGTATACAACCCGGTGATAGTTGTTGGTGCGGGAAGATGAGGAGGAAAACGATTAGAATTAGGAAACCAACCTAATTGGACTGAGAAAAGTAATTGTAATAACATTCCCGCCCAAAACATCGGCAGTGCATAGGTAATAATCCCAAATAAACGCCCACCAATATCAAAACCAGTCCCCGGACGGGAAGCGGAAATAGTACCAACTAAAACGCCACAAATTATGGCTACAAACATACTAGCAAAGGCTAATTCTACTGTTGCTGGAAAATATTGACTGATGATTTCACCGACATTTTGACCCCGACTGGTTAGGGAAGTTCCTAAATCAAACCGGAGTAAATTACCTAAATAATTGAGATATTGTAACCAAATTGGTAAATCTAACCCAAGCTGTTTTCTTAATTCTTCTTTGGCACTTTCTGGTGCACGTCCTCCCAAAATTGCATCGGCGGGATCTCCTGGTGTAGCTCTAAGTAAAAGAAAAACAATGGTAATAATAGTTAATAGTTGCAATGGTGCAAATAGCAACCGAGAAACAATGTAATACTGTAAAGCTTTAGAACGGGACATATTTTATTAAGGGTTCAGTTCATAAGTTTAGGAATAAGAAAATTTTCCTCGTTCCTTGTCTGTCTCAACCGTGTTTAGGTCTGGGAACGAGAGACACTGTCACCTATTCTCTACTTTTTGATTGTTTTATAAATCAGGTTTTGAGTATGATCGAGATTAATATTGGTTACGCCTTTTTGAGCAAAGATAAAATCCTTATTTTGCCATAAGGGGATATAGGGAACATCGCTTAAAACTTGCTTTTGAATGTCAGCAAATATTTTTTTACGGGTTGCGGGATTTTGTTCTTTGCGTTGTTGATCTATGAGTTTATTCATAGTTTCGCTATAGTAAAATGAACCTTGAGTTTGACTACCGCCGGTTTGACAACCTGTAGCATCCGAACCTTTTTCACAGGCTAAAAATGGTTGAACATAGTTATCTGGATCTAAAAAATCTGGATACCAATTTAGTAAGGAAATAGGATATAAACCCTTAGATATTTCTTTATAGAAAGTTGCCCCTTCTACGGTTTTAACTTCTATTTGTAGAAGTCCGTCCATTTTAGTTTCAGCCAAAGATTTTAGAGTTTGGGAGACTAAACTACGAGTCATAGAACTTGCGGGATACCAAATTTGCACTTTGGCGGGATTTTCTTGAGAAAAACCAGCAGCAGCTAAGGATTTTTTGGCTTCTGCAAATTTACCATCACCATATTTTTCCTTAAATAAAGGTAAAGAAACATTGAAAGTCGTGGGAATTATACTGTAAAGAGGATCAGCCTGTGATAATAATACCCGATCATTTAATAATTGACGATCAATTAATGATGCGATCGCCTGTCTCACCTCAACTTTATCTAAAGGTTTTTGATTACGATTTAAGGCCATCAAACTAATTACACTACTTTGGGCAGAAATAGCTTGCCAATCTCCTTTCTTAGCACCTGCTTCTAAACTTTGAATTTGATCCGGTTGTAAAGATAAATAAGCTACATCTATCGCCCCAGTTTTAAAAGCATTAAACAGATTCACCGGACTGGTTTGAATTTGCACATTTACGCCTTTATTTGTGGGTTTTTCTCCCCAATATTTATCAAAGATATCAAATCTTAAAGAATCTGTTCCATACTTAGCTAATTTGTAAGGTCCTGTACCAACAAAACTATTGGCAACAAATTTACCTGATCCAATTTGATAAGCTTTGGGTGAAACCGCACAAACTCCAGAAAATGCTAATAAAGAAGGAAAAGCTGCAAAGGGTTTTTTCAGTTTAATTGTTAATTCATATTCTCCCGTTGCTTTAACTGAAGCTACAGTATCAGAAAGTAAGAAAGATGGTTTACCCTTGTTTTCGATAAAGCGTTGAATACTAAACTCCATTGCTTTGGCATTGAAAGGAGTATCATCATGAAAGACTACACCTTTGCGAATGGGAATAGAATAGGTCAAACCATCTGTACTGACTTCTGGTAATTCTGTAGCTAATTGTGGTTTAATTTCTGTACTGCCAGGTTCGTAAGTGTACAAGCGATCGCTCATATTAAATATTAAACTCAAAGATCCAGATTCATACGCATCAGCAGGATCAAGAGTTCTTGGTTTTTCCGTTGTTCCGACAGTAATCCGACCATCACCCCCAGGAGTATTTACCCCATTAGGAGTATTAGCTTGTTGTTTAGGAGTACAACTAAGGGTAAATAATAGACATAAACAGAATAAAGATAGGTACTTTGCCGTCCTACCCCACTGTTTCAATAACAAAGAATACCGGGTGATCATTATGAAAATCTTTTTAATCAGCGACGAGTAATTATACTATATATATGCTTCTTCCACAAGCATCTAGAGATAAATAAATTACAGTTTGTAGTCACTTTGTAGTCAGGACTTTAGTCCTGTCCTGATCATTTTTATATTGAGTAATAAATTACTCACTACGAACTAGAATTTTATGTTATTAGTAAAAATAGGCCTATACCGCCTCTTGTACAACTGATTTCTTATTATTTGATAGTGATAGAAAACTCGTTTATCGTGGTCAATTAGATGATAGTCGTCAATAATCAACTCGTCACAGGTAAAAATATAAGAGTGGCTATTACCGCCATTTTAAGTAATCAACCTGTGACAAGTGAACAAAAGCCGAATATTGGTTGCAATATTAATGTTTAATTTCCAAGTTGAGAATATAACGCCCTAATTGTAATGTTGCTGACCAAAGTTCATATTCTAGACGCAAGTTTTCTGGTAGAGGATGACCACTAATAGTAAAACTTTTGGTAAAATTACGTAAACGAATCGGTTGTTGTGGTTGTAAAGATTCATGAGGTAACCAAAAACGACTGATACCATAAACTCCTTTTTCCCAAAAATGCCGATAACTCACCTGGGCGTTACCTTGCATAGTCATACTCACCCGATAGGGGGAAATTTCTAGCCATAAAACTCTGGGACTACTAGGAGTCGCAAAATTCTTTTGTGGTGGGGAAATACCATCTTGGGGATGTAAATGAGTTCCAAATTCACAGCTAATAAGAGGTGGTGCAGTTAATACTACATGAAATTTATCTGTATCTTTTTGATACAAAGTGGCGGCGGTTTCTACTACTGACCAAACTGGTAAGTCAGTGGAAATCATTGATAAACATACGGGTTTACGGTGGTGAGTTAGCATGGGAACGTAAGGAATTAAATAATGATTTCACAAATTAAATCAGATTCCTATATCTTGGATGAGCATGATCAATTATATTACGGTCTTGGTTAAGTTTAAAAAACACTAACATTATATCATGTTTGTTTGCATATTTACATTTTGCATCTTGTCAACAAGAGTAGGGTGGGGATTGCCCACCGTAGCAAATCACCTCAAACTGTTTTTATTTTTCATCAGCAAAATTGTACCACTCATACCAATGCAGTACAGCTAACCAGACCGCAGATAATAAACCTGCAAGACTCAAAGTTAAACCAGTAAAGGGAATTAAAAACCCAAATACGGGTAAGACAACACCAACAAGAGTACAAATAATTGCCCCTAGAGAAAGACGGCGATTTGTACCTAAAGGATAGATTAAAATTAGTAAAACTAAGGAAATGATTAGCCAAGCCAATTCGGCATTTATTACCCGTGTCATATAGGTTAAAGTTAATAAGCAAGCAAAGAAAATTCCGCCGACAATAGCCACATTTTTTAAAGTAATTGGTAGAGATAAGTACAGCAGTAATATCCACCATAAAAACAAAGCTGGTGCTAACAACAATAATCGGGGAATAATGCCAGTTTTGCCAATTGGTTTAGTGCTGGTAAAGACACCAAAGGGACTTCTTACAGAAACATTTTCAGCAAATGTCCAAGTATATTGGGTACTTTGATCATCAACTTTGATATTATTAGGTATAATCCCACTAGCAAAATCGGCATTATTAAAATTAGCAATGGCGACTAAATGGAAATTAGAAAGTAATTGATTAGTAGCACTATAAACCCAACGGGGTCCACCTTGCGCTTGATAGGTAACTTTAAAAGTGGTTGTTTGTCCTGGTGGGAGGGTAAAGGGAAAACTATAATTATCGGGATTAGTTTGTTTTAAAATTGTTCCATCTTTTGTTACTTTGTAACTAGCAAGGAGAGAATAACCATTGGGTGGTGGTACATCAAAGAAGAAGTTATTACTATCATTTAATTGGTTAACAACTTTATAATCTGCGGTGTATTCTGTTTGATAAATCGAACTACGATTTTGGACATCTAAACTTTGATTGATTTTGACTTGAATTTGCGACCCTGCTAAAGTTAAGTAACGAGTGATTTTTTGTTGATCATTGACTTTAACAATTTTGCCATTAACTTGGGTATTATAAACATAGGGTTCTTCGGTAATGTAGCGAACTTGGGGGGCAATTTGTTCTAGTTTATCACCGGCGACACTGGCGGCAACTTGGGCAACTTTGGACTGTTCCCAATAATGGTAACGATTGCTTAATGTTGAACATAGAAAAAAGCCAGGGATGACCAAAATCAAAATTAAGGCTAAATGTTGTAATCCCTGTAATAATTGCGAATAACGAATAGACCAATTCCCAAAAAAAACCGCCTGTTCTGTGGGATATTTTCGCAAGGAGAAACTAATGAGGGCAATTGCCACACCCACGGCTAAAACTAAGAAGACTAATAATAACGAACCTTGTAGTAATTGAGTCCCAAATTGTACTAATTCTTGGGGATGAGTTAAATCTGGTAAACCGGGAATGCCTTGTGTGTCAACAGACATAAGTAGATATGTGGGTAACTTTTATATTCTGACTGATGTAAGATAGGAAAAGTTGCTATATAATAATCCTATTTGATTTATGAATGAAATATGCCAATAGCGATTGATTTTGGTACAAGCAACACAGTTATTACTCGTTGGAATCCGGTAACACAACAAGCAGAAACCCTAAATTTACCGGGTTTATCTACTCAACAATTTCTAAATCCTCCCCTAATTCCTAGCTTAGTTTATGTAGAAGATGCCAGCTTAGGTAAAATTATAGCCGGTCAAGGGGTGCGCGATCGCGGTTTGGATACAAAAAGCGATGCCAGATTTTTCCGCAGTTTTAAACGGGGGATTGGTACAGATATTCAGGGGTTTTTACCGGAATTAGATGGTAAAGAAATCACTTTTGAACAAGTGGGAAAATGGTTTTTAACAAAGGTAATTGCAGAATTAGCACCCCTAGAAGGAGGAATAGATTCCTTGATTTTAACAGCACCAGTAGATAGTTTTGAAGCCTATCGTCACTGGTTAGGGAAGGTTTGTCAATCATTACCTGTAGAACAAATCCGAATGTTAGATGAACCCACTGCTGCTGCTTTGGGTTATGGTTTTACGGATTCAGGAACTTTGCTGGTTATAGATTTTGGTGGAGGAACTTTAGATTTATCTTTGGTCAGTTTAAATCAAGCTACACAACCCCAAACTAAACCTGTAGGATTTTTGCTGAAATGGGGTACTAAAAATCTGGGCGAAGATTCTAAACAAAAAATGAAAACAGCACGGGTATTGGCTAAATCCGGGCAAAATCTAGGAGGAACTGATATTGATAATTGGATAGTGGATTATTTTGCTAAAACTCAAGGATTACCCATAAGTTCCCTGACTACAAGATTAGCTGAACGGGTAAAAATTCAATTATCTACTCAAGAAAAAGCTAGTGAAGTTTATTTTAATGATCAAACTTTTGAAAGTTATGAAATGGATTTAGATAGACAAACTTTTGAAAATATTTTAAAGGAAAATGGATTTTTTGATAAACTCCATGATGTGATGATGAACCTATTACAACAAGGACGGCATTACGGTATAGAAATTGCTGATATTAATACAGTTTTATTGGTGGGTGGTACGGTGCAGTTACCAGTGGTGCAGACATGGATAGAACAATATTTTAAACCGGAAAAAATTCGTCGTCAATTGCCTTTTGAAGCCATCTCCCACGGTGCATTACAAATTACCCAAGGTATGGAAATTAAAGACTATCTTTATCATAGCTATGGGGTGCGTTATTGGGATCGTCGTCATCAACGTCATAGTTGGCATCCTATTATTAAAACCGGACAACCTTACCCCATGACTCGACCTGTAGAATTAGTTTTGGGCGCTTCTATGGAAAATCAACCAAGTATTGAATTAATTATTGGGGAATTAGGAGTGGAAACTGGGGGAACAGAGGTATATTTTGATGGCGATCGCTTAATTACTCGTCAATTAGATAGTCGTGCTACTATGGTTAAACCTCTCAATGATACGGCAGAAGCTAGTAAAATTGCTAAACTTTCACCTCCGGGTTTTCCAGGAAGCGATCGCATTAAAGTCCAATTTCAAGTTGATGAACAACGGTTTTTAAAAATTACCATTGAGGATTTATTAACAAATAATACATTAGTTGAAAATAAACTTGTCGCCCAGTTGAGTTAAAGATTAAAAGATCCCCAACTGCTGTAAATGGGGATCTAAACCTCAAAATTCACCTGATCATATAAGTCAGTCAAGGTTATCTGAAAATCCATTGTTTCCAAGGTCAAAATATCAGATTCAGATTGTAATTCTGTGAAAATCCATTTACTATCATTGGTTTTCACATATTTCATCAGATGATATTGATACTGATTAATTAAAATATATTCTTTAAATTCAGGTATGGAACGATAATACATGAATTTATCACTTTGATCATAATTGCTAGTTGATTTCGATAAAACTTCAGCAATTAATAAAGGATTCATCACCGTAGTTTTACTTGCATCTGCGTAAATAGGTTCTCCCGAAATCACCATTACATCAGGATATGTATATTGCCGATAATGAGGTATCCATAACCGCACATCACCAATATAAACATCATAATTTTGCTTTTTTAAGGCAAATTTCAGATTAGCAGCAAAATTTAGGGCTATTTTGTTATGATTTGTTGTCCCTCCAGTCATAGCTATAATCTCTCCATCTTGGTATTCGCTTTTAAAGTCTGCTTTTTCTTCTAGTTCTAAATATTCTTCTGGAGTGTAGTACCGTGTTTGTGTAAGCATAATATCAACCAAAAGTTAATGATGATGATATACCAGGGATGAGGAAAAGGACTTAGGGTATGTTAGGGACAGCGTAACGCACCAAACTCTTAATAAGTGGTAAGTTAGGATAAAATTCATAACCCACCCTACCTTGTAATTATACTACTTTTTGGATCGCTGCTTCTGGCCCTACTAGAGATACATAAGGTGTTTGTAAATATTTGCAAGCTGCTGTCATAGAATCAGTTGTAGTGACATTATTAATTAATTCAGGAAATTGTTGATCAAATTCAATTCCTAAACCTAAAATTTCATACCAACCATATATTTGGGCAATATGTCCATTGGTTTGTTTACCTAATGCATATTGACCAATAATTTTATTTTTAGCAGTTTGTAAATCTGCTGCTGAAAGTGGTTGATTAGATAGTAATTCTACCTCTTGGCGTAGTCCATTCATCGCAATTTTAGTATTTTCTGGTGCTGTGCCAATATAAACTACAAAAGAAGCGGGGAAAAGTCGAGTAGAATAAATAGCAGAAACATCATAAGCTAAACCTTGCTTTTCCCGTAATTCTACAAATAAACGACTGGAAAGACCATTGCCTAAATAAGTTGCTAGTAATTTTAAAGCGGCATATTCTGGATGATTAACTGATACACCTAAATAACCCAACATAATAATTGATTGTTGAGTATTTAAAGGTTTTAGACAAGATTGGGGTGATACAGTAATAGGTGGTAAATTCAGAGTAGGTTTAGGTGTAGTAGGTATTTGCCAATCACCAAAAATGTTGTTAACTAATTTCTCTGCTTGTGCTGCTGTAATATTGCCAGCAATACTAATCACAATATTATCGGGGCGAAAATAGGTTTGGTGATATGCTATTAAATCAGCACGGGTAATACTGTTCATTGTTGTTTCATCGCCTAAAATGGACAGGGAATAGGGATGATTTTGGTATATTACCTGCCGCAATTGTTCAAAAGCTAGACTATAGGGTTGTTCTTTTTGAGAACGAATATCTTGTAATGCTAACCGTTTTTCTAGTTGAATTTGATTTTCAGGAAAAGTCGGCGATCGCAATAATTTTCCAGCTAATGCTAAAATTTCTCCAAAGTCAGCAGTCACAGTTTTTAAAGATAGCAAAAAATAATCTGTCGCTGCATCTGTACCTAAACTTGCCCCCACAGATTCGACTTTTTCCGCAATTTCTAAACTCGATAACCCATCACATCCCTTCGTCAATAAAGCTGATAACAAATGTGCTAAACCAGCTTTTTCTCTCTGTTCATGACAACTACCAGCACGAATAAAAATTCTCGCAGCAACAATATCAGCAGCTTGATTTTCTGACACTAATAAAACCATGCCATTGCTTAATACTGTCCGTTCCATCAGAGATTTACTATTAATAGTTTGCATTCGTAATTTCAGAGGTAAATAACTAACAAGGCTTGAGAATTGTTACTACATAATTAGCTATAGAAAGATACTTTTGAGCTAATTTTTGCAGGTGTTGAGAATTGAAAGACTTAATTTTTTGAGGATAGGTAATAGCTAATTCAGCTTCAGCTATTGTATGATAATAGCCATAAAAACTGCTTAACTGATTGGGAGTTTCCGTAGAAAAGGCATACTCATGACATAAAAACTTCTGAATCCGGTTTAGTTCTTGTGGCGTAATTTCTTGATTTTGCAATTCTTGTAAATGTACACAGATCAAATTCTCAACCCGTTCGAGATATTCTGGGTCTAACCAAGCCGTAATTGTAAATAAACTTGATTCTTGTTGTAGAGATAAACTACAACAAACCTGTTGCACAATTTGCTTTTCCTCTCGCAAATCATATACTAACCGAGAAATTCTTCCCTCTCCTAGCAACACCGATAATAATTCTAAGCCATAAACAGCTTGAATATCTGATACTCCCGGAACTTTCCAAGCCATCATTAACCTTGCTTGTTCTAGTCGGGGTAAAATTAATTCATGGCGACGAATTCCCTTGATTATTGGTGCGGCAATTTTAGTAACTTGAGGACAACAATCTCGTTGAGGAAAATCTGCGAATGTCCGGTTTACCAATTCTCTGGCGGCGTTTTCTCCTATTCCCCCCACCACAACCACAGTCATATTTTCCGGTTGATAATAACTGCGATAAAAGCACCGCATCGCTTCCGGTGAATGCTGCATTAATTGCCCTTCCGTTCCCAGTACAGAACGTCCGTAGGGATGGTTTTGATAAACATTTTTAACCAGAGATTGAAAACCCACGCAATCGGGATCATCACCATAAGCACGGATTTCTTCTAACACCACATCCCGTTCTTTAATAAATTCATCATCAGGAATGGCTGCATTCAGGAGTAATTCCCCTAAATGGGGGAGGGTGTGCTCTAGATAATTAGCAGCAGTTGTGATGCAATAATGGGCATAATCGTGACTTGTAGCCGCATTACTAACCCCGCCGATTTTTTCGATGTGATAATCAAATTCCCCAGGTAGCAGACTGGGTGTACCTTTGAAAATCATGTGTTCTAAAAAATGCGCCATCCCAAACCAAGAGTCTGGTTCAAGGTTAGCACCTGCACGCACCCAAACATCCGCTACCACTACCGGTGTAGTGGTAATTTCTTGATGAATGAATGTTAAACCACTATCTAATTTGACAACAGAACCGGGAAATACGCTGTTAGTTAGTTGTTTTGACAATTTTTTGTAGCTTTAACCAGGACTTAATTCTATTTTAACCTTGAATGTCTAGATAGGGAACGGGATTGTGTCATTTATTCTCTTCATCTGCTTATTTTTGGTTAATGGGGCTCTAACAATGTATAGGTCGCTATTATTGAGCTATCAAAGTTTTCCTACTTTTAGCCAGATAATGTTCATCTAATGCACGTCTAATGTTCATAAATTTCTCGCTCCCTTTTGCTGCTTTTCCAATATATTTATCTTAAATTAGCAGTTTTCCAAGTTGCTAAATCTGCTAAAGATCTATCTCGATAACGTCCATATTTCTCCGGTTTACTCTTGATTCTCACACCCAAATCTGGCACAATTCCAAAATTAGGAGCCATTGGTTGAAAATGTTTTGGTTCGGCAGAACTAATAAACTCAAATAATGCCCCCATCATAGTGGTATTAGGCAATATTAAAGGTTCTTTTCCTAAAGCTATTCTTGCAGCATTTGTTCCCGCTAACCAACCTCCAGCAGATGCAGCAGTATAACCTTCTGTTCCTATTAATTGTCCCGCCGCTAATAAATTACCACGGTCTTTAAATTGCAAAGTTGGTAACATTAACTGGGGTGCATTTAAAAATGTGTTGCGGTGCATGACTCCTAATCTGACAAATTCGGCCTTTTCTAAACCAGGTATCATTTGAAAAACTCGTTTTTGTTCTCCCCAACGCAGATTGGTCTGAAAACCGACCATATTCCAAAGTTGACCAGCTTTATCTTCTTGTCTTAATTGCACAACAGCATAATTACGTTCTCCCGTGCGATGATCAGATAAACCCACTGGTTTGAGGGGACCATATCGCATGGTATCTTCTCCCCGTCGTGCCATTTCTTCAATTGGTAAACAAGCTTCAAAAAATTTCGCGCTTTCTTTTTCAAAGTCTTTTAATTCTGTTTGTTCAGCTTGACAAAGTGCTGTATAAAATTGTAAATATTGTTCTTTGGTCATGGGACAATTCAGATAAGCCGCTTCACCTTTGTCATAACGGGAAGCCATAAAAGCAATATCTTTATTAATAGAATCTCCTAAAATAATCGGACTGGCGGCATCAAAAAAGTTGAGATATTCTAGGCCAGTAAAACGCTGTAAATCTGCTGATAAATCGGGACTGGTTAATGGTCCAGAAGCCAAAACAACCACACCTTCAGGAATTTTTGTAACTTCTCCCCGGCGAAAATCAATTAATGGATGATTCGCCAAAGTTTGAGTTAAATCTTCCCCAAATTGTCCTCTATCTACTGCTAAAGCACCACCGGCGGGGACTGCGTGTTTATCTGCTTTAGTTATGATAATAGAATCGAGTTGGCGGAGTTCTTCGTGTAATAGTCCGGCCGCGCGATCGCTTGCCATAGCCCCAAAAGAGTTACTACATACCAATTCAGCTAAATTTTCTGTATGATGGGCAGGACCGAAGCGTCTAGGGCGCATCTCGTGCAGAACTACAGGAATACCAGCTTGGACTATTTGCCATGCTGCTTCTGTTCCCGCCAGTCCACCGCCAATTACTTGTATGGTTTCTTTTATCATAGTTTTTTTTATACTATTAATCATTAAGTTGATGCTAACCACTTATTACCCAGCGTTTGCAAGCAAATATAATCACTGGATTATTCATGCGTAGCTTAATTATTGTAGCGCGGACTATAGCAGTTATACCTTCCACTCTTGTACTGTCAGAACTCTAGAGAAAATGCTGAGTGCAAATTTCACAACAATAGGACTTAGGCAAGATGTAACTGAAAACCTTATTTTTGCTTAGGTTCTGAATAGGCAAAAATTTTTGCCTAGATAAAACGCCAATCAACGATTTAGGAAGTATGGTGGAGATAGAGGTTTTGTTGCTCAAGTAGGTTAGAAGATATGGACATTGAGGAACTAAAACGGCGTTATGTTGCAGGAGAAAGATATTTTATTTCTGCTAACTTAGTCAAGGCTAAACTCATTGATGCCTATTTGCCAGGAATTAATTTATGGGGTGCGGATCTAAGTGAAGCAAATTTAGCTAAAGCTAAACTCTGGGGTGCGGATTTAAGTAGAACTAATTTGGCTAAAGCGAATTTGACCAGAGCAAATTTATCCGGTGTGAATCTCACTGAGGCAAATTTGCGAGGTGCAAGGCTGCATTATACTAAGTTGTATGGTGCAAATTTCCATCGTGCATATTATGACGAAAGCACCAAATTTCCCAGAAATTTTAATCCTCTAAGTCACAATATGCAGAGATTGTAATTCATTAGGAGTCAGAAACGTTAAAAAAGAAGTTAGAATTTAACTTTGCGTCCTGACTTCTAATCTAGACAAACAAACTGTTGGAGTTAACCCAATTAAACTTCTTCTGCAACAGGTACAGGAAATTTTTCTCCAGCTAAATATGCGGAAAAATGCTTTTGAAAATAAAGCCAAGATGTCATATCTTCTCCATCAATATAATTCTTGGGTGCTGCTTTGTATAAGGGCAAGCGAGTATTTATTTCCTCTTGTAAAATAGGATGTAATTGTTCTAAACTACTGACTTTATTACCTGTAGCACTATAAATTAAATAACCAGGATGTTGACCCATTTTCATCCACGGCAACCATTGGCCAATTCTATCCCAAGATATGCTTAATTGGGTAACTGAACTTAGTTGATCATTTTCTAACTCTGCTGTAAGCACAGAGATTTTAAATAATTCTGCTGCTTGGTACATTTCACTTGGACAATAATCAGCGAATTCGGGCTTTGTCCCTAAAGGATTGGGATAATTAGGAAAAATATCAAAAATAAAATTAGTTTTTTCCCCTTCTATTTGCGCGGGTATTTTATTTTTAAATTTTCCTTGGACGGGACTATTAGCAACGTGCATAACTGTGACTATTTCCTGCGTCCAAGGATTTTCCCATTGATGTAAAACCTCTTTGGTTTCTGGGTGGAGATAATACGTTAATTCCCTAGAAGTAAAATCCCAACTGTCTTCACCAGTGGGAATACAGCGACTCACACTCATACCGACAATTTTAAATAATAATTGCCGTTTTTCTCCAGGGATAAAACTATAAATATTCCCTGTCCACGTGAGAAAATTAGATTCGTTAGAATCAACAGAAGCACGGGTTTTAATCCATTGTTTAATGTCTACTAGTTTAGTTTCTATCATGTTATATCTCCTGAATTCTTAAAAATGTATCTAGTTTGACAGCGATCTAAGTAGATAGCGGTTTTGACGGTGATACTTTCATGCAAACGTAGATAATATATACTATTGATGAATAAATAAACTACAAGATATTAGTATATTGAATTTTTTACCTACTTCATTTATTTGCTTTTAGATGTAATAGTTAATCAATGCGCCCAGTCCTAACCCTAACAAGGAAGAAAGAGAGATACAAACAAAAGTAAGTCCTGGTTTTAGCTCAACAGCTTGAAAATCTATTTTAGCTAAGATGGTGGCACACAAAATCAGCAAAGTATCCAGAAATACCCGAAACCAGGCAATCATCAGGAAAAATAGGAACGCTGCCAGGACACTTAAACCAAAAGTCCCAGAATTGGTTTCAAAAAAGATACTAGAATATTCTCTGAGTTTAAACCCAGGATTAGTTAAACAGATGAGAAATAACAAGATGCTTACCACTGTGATTAACCATATAGTCCAATGTGGTTTGTCTTTAAATATCTGCCAACCTAAAGTGCAATAACTCATTAGTATAAGTACAAGTGTAAACCAGGGAATTTTCTTCAAAGTTGACATATTAGGATAGTTCAGGAGTTAGCACGGGGTGATGGATTGGTGACGAACAGTTTAGGTCGAATCTAATAAATTCTACTCAATACTACCAAAATCCCTGTATGATATAGTGTATGTAGTAGAACAGAAAAACCGCCTAATTCGCCTTAACTTCAATGACACTTCCAGGATGAAATGGGAATAAAAACCAACCTTTGTTAACATTAGTGAGCTTTTTGGATTGACAATGATCCCAATTATCGCTTACCTATGTCTAATTCCCCAGGATTATACCTTGTCCACCACTCTGATTTTAGATATCTACAGAACCCATAAGGTTTTTAAATGTTCCATTCCCTCTCTAATTGACAATTTTGAGAGAAGAAAATCAACATTTAGTTAAATATGTTCATAAATCTTTGTAAACTGTTAGCAGTTGAGTAGCCATCTGGCATACCATTAAGGATTAATCATGAAACAACTTGTTCTTGTTGAACGGATAAGCATAATTGGCCATCTCGTTTCTATGGTATTTGGACTGGTCGGAATATTAGTGGTTATTCCCAATGCTGAGTTAATTAGCGGATTATCAGAGTTTGGTGAGAAAGCTATGCAACTGAGTATGGCGGGCGGCGGTGTAACATACATGATTTTAGGCGCGTTGGGAGTATTCCTGTTTGCATACCGCACATTAGGTTTAGGAAGGGCTTTGGGATTTTTAATTCCATCCCTATTGATTTCCCTCACCAGTGAATTATTGGGAACTAGCACAGGCTTTCCCTTTGGTCACTACAGCTATTTAAGTGGCTTGGGTTATAAAATTTCCGGTTTAGTACCTTTTACAATTCCTCTCTCATGGTTTTATGTAGGATGTGTTTCCTATATATTAGCTCGTGCAGGGTTAGAAGTAGATAAAAAACCCAGTTTCTTACGTCATGTTGTTGCGATTTTCTTAGGTGCTTTACTACTTACTTCCTGGGATTTTGTACTTGACCCAGCCATGAGTCAAACTGCCCTGCCTTTCTGGTATTGGCAACAACCCGGTGCGTTCTTTGGGATGCCTTACCAAAACTTCGTCGGTTGGATGGGTACAGGTTCTCTATTTATGATTGTGGCCGCTTTCTTATGGAGCAAAAACCCTATTAAATTAGAACATTATCAAGTGAATGTGCCTTTATTGGTATATTTAGGTAATTTTGGTTTTGCTACCGTTATGAGTTTAGCCTTTGGGTTTGCCATTCCTGTCTTGTTAGGTGTAGCTTTAGGTGTAGTTCCTGCTGTGTGGTTATGGTTTAAAGGTTCTAGTAGACCTACAACAGAGTCTATGGAAGCAGCTACAAAGGAAGTTACCTCTGCTAATGTGAAAGTTGCTTTCAAATAGGGAACAGGAAAGAGGGGGAGGATAATTAACAGTAATTGAAAAACTAACAATTACCTACTTATGCTCCCTCCCTGCTAAACTATACCTCTTTCCCAATTACAGAAACATAGAAATAACTAGAAGTTACGCATTGACAAAAAAAAACTAAATATGTATAGTCCTAAAACCTATATTTCTCCTAGGGGTTTAGCACTGTTAAACCCCCAAGGATCAATATAATCAAGGATTAAAGCCTGGAACGTAGTATAATCGTTAGGATATATGATGGTTAAGTACAGTGCGTAAGTTCTAATAACCAATAATTTCAGTTAGTCTAAAACTGCGAGAAGATCTAAAATTGTTAAGTATTATTCCTTTTCTACTGTTACTTATCCAAGTACCCGCCGCGGCGATTTTACTTTCTCGTTTACTCAAAGGCCCAGGACGTTATCCAGCCCTGCTACCACAACAACCCACACCGGAACTTTTGGGGACTGTGAGTGTAGTTGTACCCACATTAAATGAGGCATTACGAATTAGTCCCCTGTTGACTGGTTTAAGTCGCCAAAGTTACGAAGTGCGGGAAATTATAGTTGTTGATAGTCGCTCTCAAGATGGTACTCCCGACTTAGTGAAAACCGCAGCAATAACAGACCCCCGCTTTCGGGTGATGACAGATGACCCTTTACCCTCCGGTTGGGTTGGTCGTCCTTGGGCATTACATAATGGTTTTTTATTCACTTCTGAGGGAAGTGAATGGTTTTTGGGCATGGATGCGGATATTCAACCCCATCCTGGTTTGGTGGCAAGTTTGGTGAAAACTGCGATCGCCCAAGGTTATGATTTAGTATCATTATCACCGCAGTTTATTCTCAAATATCCGGGGGAATGCTGGTTACAACCAGCTTTGTTAATGACATTACTGTATAGATTTGATCCTACGGGGATTTATACTGAACAACCCGAACGGGTCATGGCCAATGGCCAGTGTTTTTTGTGCCGTCGGTCTGTGTTAAAGGCTGTGAATGGTTACAGCAGCGCTCAAGGTTCTTTTTGTGATGATGTCACCTTAGCCCGAAATATCGCCACCAAGGGATTTAAGGTGGGCTTTTTAGATGGTGGTAAGGTGTTAAAGGTAAGAATGTATGAAGGGGCGTTGGAAACTTGGAGGGAATGGGGACGCAGTTTAGATTTAAAAGATGCTTCTTCCCGTGCCCAAATTTGGGGAGATTTATGGTTGTTGTCTGCGGTACAGGGTTTACCTGTGTTGATTTTGTTTAGTTATTTGTTTGTGCCAGTGCTGGATCTGTCATCACCTGCACAAATTTTGTTAGGATTGAATATATTTTTGGTGGTGATTCGTTTTGCTTTATTATCAGCGATCGCTCCCTCTTATGATCGCAAAGAGGCCACAGGTGCTTGGTTATTCTGGCTTTCTCCCTTAGCTGACCCTTTGGCAGTCTTACGCATCTTTTTATCCGCATTCCGTACCCCGCGAGAATGGCGCGGCAGAAAATATTAGCAGGGGAACAATTACCAATTACCAAAATTAAAGTTTATGACATCTACCATTTCCATTAACCATAGTCAACATCTAGCACTTGAACCCCTAGAAGTCCCTAACCGTCTCTTACTAGGTCCAGGTCCATCCAATACTCATCCAACAGTGTTAAAGGCAATGAGTACCCGACCATTGGGGCATTTAGACCCGGCTTTTTTAACCCTGATGGATGAAATTCAATCTCTGTTACGCTATGTATGGCAAACGGAAAACCCCCATACTATCGCTGTCAGTGGCACGGGTACAGCAGCAATGGAGGCCTCTCTAGCTAATTCCGTAGAACCGGGTGATGTGGTATTAATTGGTGTAGCTGGTTATTTCGGTAATCGTTTGGTAGATATGGCGGGCAGATATGGCGCAGATGTAAGAACTATTACTAAGCCTTGGGGACAAATTTTTAATTTGGAGGAAATCAGCACCGCACTAGCTACCCATAAACCCGCAATTTTGGCTCTAGTTCATGCAGAAACTTCCACCGGCGCACGTCAACCCTTGGAGGGTGTAGGTGAGTTATGTCGTCAACATGGAACATTGTTATTAGTAGATACTGTTACCAGTTTGGGCGGTGTTCCCATCTTTTTGGACGAGTGGGGCATTGATTTAAGCTATAGTTGTAGTCAAAAAGGTTTGGGTTGTTCTCCTGGAGCTTCCCCCTTTACTATGAGTCCTAGAGCAATGGAGAAGTTACAACAGCGTCAATCTAAAGTCGCAAACTGGTATTTAGATATGACATTGTTGGGGAAATATTGGGGGAGCGATAGCACATATCACCACACTGCACCGATTAACTTATATTATGGTTTACGGGAAGCACTGCGTTTAGTGGCGGAGGAAGGTTTAGCAAGTTGTTGGCAACGTCATCAAAAAAATGTCGAATATCTATGGCAAGGTTTGGAAGATATTGGTTTAAAAATGCACGTCGAAAAGCAGTACCGTTTACCCACTTTAACTACTGTTTGTATTCCTGAAGGGGTCAATGGTAAATCTGTTGCTAGGCAGTTATTACTAGAGCATAATATTGAGATTGGAGGTGGTTTGGGTGAACTTGCTGGTAAGGTTTGGCGTGTAGGTTTAATGGGTTTTAATAGTCGTCCTGAAAGTGTGGATAAGTTAATAGCTGCACTAGGAACAATGATCTCTAATAATTAGGGGTTGCTGAAAACGTTATCTGTGAGGAAAGGGAACAGGGAACTCTTAACAGGTAACAGGTAACAGGTAACAGTTTCAACTATCTGGTAAAGGCAAATTCTACTATCCGTCAGATCAGAATGCACACTTTTGAAGCTCCTCTTGCCAAAAATCTTACACTTTTTCAACATAAAAAGTATAAAACCTTTTTCTGGCATTGCTTTCAGTTTAATTCAGCAACCCCCTAGTTAGTTCCAACGTGAAAATTTAGGTGAGGTGATAATATCCTCCAGACAAAAGCAAATCACAGTCTCTACATCTTTCAGCTAAATTATCTCACAGAAAATGCTTCGCTAAAACGTCGAGTAATAGGTTCAAGAATGAACGTTAATACTGATTTTTGGCGGGTGACAATTTCGGCATTAGCAACCATACCTGGACTAAATTCTACCTCTTGTCCGCGCACATTTAAAGAATGTTTACTTAACTTAATCCTGGTGGGGAAAACTAAACCTAATTCTTTGTCAATGATAGCGTTAGGACTGATTTGTACTACTTCACCGTCAACTACACCAAATTCTTGAAACGGAAAAGTGGCGATTTTAACTTTCGCTTTCATTCCCTGATTAATAAACCCAATATCACGATTGAGAACTTTTACCTCTAGAAGCATTTCTTCTCCTGCTGGCAAAATTGATAATAGTTCTTCTCCTGATTGTACTGGTCCTTTAGTAGCTTTAATTTTGTAAATTGTTCCTGTAAAGGGTGCTTTGATAGTTTCGCCGTCTTTTTGTTGTTTAGCTTGTTCTAATTGACCGGCGACATTGGTTAATTCTTCTTTACGTTTATTGATTTGGGTGAGAATTTCACTTTGACGTTCTGAGGTTAAGCGGATAATTTGATTTTTGGCTGTTTGATAAGCTTGTTCTGCTTGGCTAATTTCTTGAAATTGACCAGCAATATCTTTTTCTAAAGATGTAATTCTATCTTTTGCTTCGGTTAAATTATTTTGGTTTTTGGTAATTTCATCGGCATTTCTGATCATGTCTGTATTGGCACGATTTAATCTTTCCTTTGATTCTAAATAATCAACTCTCGGTAAAGCACCTGGTTGAATTAAGGTACGCAGATTTTCTTCTCGTTGTTGGGCAATAGATAAGTTATCATTTAAGGTAGAACGCATTTTTTTAGCGTTCTCTAGGTTTTTTTCTACATTGATAAAAGTGATTTTGGCATTGGCTAAATTTTCTTGTAAACGACTCAGACGAACTTTAGCTTGTTTGAGAATAGATTCTTGACGTTTAGCTTCTGCTGTTGCTGCTGCTTGTTTAGCTTTATAGTCTAATAACCGAGAGTTTAAAAGTTCATCTTGGAGGCGTGTTCCTGCTATTTTTTCTCCCAAACGTTCAGCTTGTAATCGTTGTAAATCATCTTCAATTAATTTACTAGATTTGGTTAGACGATTCACATCAGTTTGTTGAAAATTGGGATCACGTTGAATGAGAATTTGATCTTTGGTGACGCGATCGCCTTCTTTAACTTTCACGGCTAAAATAGAACCATTACCTAAAGCTGTGACTGGTCTGACTTGGGTAGAAGCAATTAATTCTCCTGGTGCAGTTGCAACTTCATCAATTTCGGAAAAATGTGCCCAGGAAATTGTCCCCAATATAACCATACTAATTGTTCCCGCTAATAATCTTGTATAAAGCGGTGGTAATTCCTGTACTGCTTTACCCAATTGATATGATAATTGTTCTTCTGGTTTAGCAAATCTTTCTTTTGTTTGACGCGCTTGCACAGGATTTGCAGTTAGGGAAAATTTCATAATTTGTGACTTTTGTTAGTTGTTTTTGTAATGATTAATTAGTAAATAACTAAACATTTAATATTAGGCGATGTGAATATGAAATATTGTTATGTAAGTAACCACTTTCAACATCTCTAGATCCCATTCCAGGAGTTGCGGATCTTATATAGGACTCCTATTTGATTTGTGTTAGCGTAGCTTCCCGTAGGGATACACTACAGGAGTCAGATCCCTGATTTGCTAGAGAAGTCGGGGGATCTTGTTGTTCATAGCTCATTTAGGATTGCTGTATATAGAAGTTTTTATCTAAATTATCTGTATTTATTCCTACAGTTAGAAGCAAATTTATCTACAATATACCTTAATAAGCTAGTAGCTTATAGCCAAGGAAGTAAAATTTTAACTTTATGATTTATCACAGCGAGGCGATCGCATTTCGTCAAGAGGGTAATTTTTCAGGTGTTGGGGGTCTTGATTTATATTACCAAAGCTGGCATCCTGGGGGTGAAGTAAAAGGTATATTAGTCCTTATACATGGATTTGGAGGACACAGTGGAGTTTACAAGACTATCGTTGAATATTTGTTATCAAAGAGATATGCTATCTATGGTCTTGACTTACGTGGACATGGACTGTCTCAGGGTCAAAGAGGATATATTAATACCTGGTCTGAATTTCGTGATGACTTGCAAACTTTCCTCAACTTGATTCAAAACCAGCAACCAGGATACCCAATTTTTCTATTGGGACATAGTATGGGGGGAGTAATTGCATTAGATTATACCCTGTATTACGTAGAAGATAAATCTGCGTTGTCAGGTGTGATTGCTTTTGCACCCAGCATTGGTAAAGTGGGAGTACCACTGAGTCAGGTAATTTTAGGTAAGCTACTATCTCAAGTATGTCCGCGTTTTTCCTTAAAGATTGGTTTAGATTTTAACGCTGGTTCACGAGATCAGAAAATTTTAGATTCTTATACTGACGATAAATTACGTCATACCCTGGCTACTGCTAGATTATCTACAGAATTTTTTACGACAGTAGATTGGATTCATGCTAACGCAGAAAAATGGCAATTACCACTATTAATTTTACATGGTAGTGCTGATAGAATTGCCTTGTCAGAAGGAAGTGAAATTTTTTATCAAAAAGTAACTTATCCAGATAAGTTAAGAATTGAATATCCGGGTGCTTATCATGATTTACACTATGATATTAATTATCTTGAAGTCATAACTGATTTAGGTAATTGGATGGATCAACATTTATCTAATGTGGTGACACCATGATGATCAATCATAAAAAACTCACCTTTCTAGAGACATTCTTCATCAGTAATTAGTGTAGGATGTCTCTACTAATGGCGAGGAATACGAAATAAATAAAACCCAGCTAATGTGAGGATAAAAATCATAGTTATAGAATAGCTAACGACATCTTTAACTAAAAAAGAAATCCAATCTTTTCTTAATTCTTGTTTAAACTGGAGTTCTCGCAATTTCCGATCAAGTTCTATATCTTCTTGATCAGGTAATCTGGTGTAAGAACTAATCTGTAAATCATCAATCACTCTTTCTGGAGGATGCGAATTTGGCAAATTATCTAAGCTAGAATTAGTCAAAACCATTGGCAAATTATCCTGATTGAGATTTTTTATCTCCTTTTTAATCACAGTTTTCACAATTTTGATGATTACATCTTCTAAGTTCTTATCCGCCATATTTTCTGATTGTGAAGTTTGATCGTCAGGGGTAATAACCCCAACTTATTTAGGAATTTTATCAATAAATTACGAGTAGTTGTGAGAAGGATCTAAATGCTATTAGACATAGGAGTGAAAATTGTCCTAGGATTTGGTGGTTATGGGCATTTAATTACCACCAGATGTCTATTTAACATCAGAATTAAAAATATTCACTAAAACTTGGACGAGGTTATTTCTTTGCTGACGGGTGAGTTTACTAATGGTAGTGCGATCGCTTGCCAAAGGATTTTGTTTTAAACTATCATTACCTGGATAACTTTCAGTATATATAGGTTCATTAGCATCCAAATAATCAGCTAAAGTTAGTTTCCAATCAAAGCGATAAATAGGCGATCTACCTTTAGTATAAATATGATAGCGAATCAGACGACTAGCTAGAGTATTGTTTTCGGCCACTTGTCCAGTTATTTTACTAATAAACTGATTTTCTTTAGGCAAATCAGGAATTTGTTGATATACTTTTTGCCAAATATCGCTATTAGCAAGTATTTGAGAATTTGCCGATGAAATATGCAATAAATTATTATTTTCCGTTCCCAAAACAACCATCACCACTGTTATTAAGGTAATAATTAATGGTAGGAAAAATTGCCGACTAAGAAATTTTTTATGTTTCATTTTCATTATCCAAAAAACCGCCAAACCCATGACAGGAATGACGGTGATTAGTTTACCTTTTATAATTCACCGATAATTTCTGGCTGATTTAGTTCATCAGACATTTCAATAATCGCTCTGAGGACGGGTTTCATGATGGCATCTTCATTATTTTCAAAATCTTCATAACGTCGCCGTTTAGCACGATTTGCGACCTGCACCGTAATGCGATAGCGATTGGATGCAGCACTAATTAATTCTTCTGCACGGTGCATGATTTGAGACTGGGTTGTCTCGAACTTAGAACGCTTAAGCATAATTGATGACTCTGGAGATTCTATCCCAGTTTACCCGGATTTTTGAATTTCGGGTTATTTTTATTTGTTAATTTTAGATATGGACAACCAAAATTGACTTTGGTAAATTTGTTTAACTAAGATAATGAGACTGATAACTTGACGTATTTGTTGAACTTGCTGTTTACGAATCTGGTTTTTTAAACGCAGGTTATGAATATTTTCTGCACCTCTATAAATATTCTCTGGTATTGTATCGAGAAGTTGATGAGTAGCACGTTCAAATTGATTCAAGCTATCGGCAACAAATGCCAACGTGTAGGTTATTTTTCGTAGTTTTTGAGCTAAATAAAGGAGTATAAGGGAAATAACAATATTAACTAGTACAACGATAGTTATCATCTTTTTAAGTATTCAGCTATGGCAGTCATTCATACCCAGGTCTTTGACTTCTTATTTCCTAAATAGTAACAAAAAATCAGATCAGGGACTGCCAAGAAATAAATTATTTTAATTAACGAACCGCAAAGACGCAGAGAAATAAGAGTTTGAGAGATTTCTGTCTTAGGTGGTTGAGTATTTTTTATTTGGAAGTCCCTAAAATTAAGATATAATTTGAAAACCTGACTTTTTAATTTTTGCTATGACCCAAAATCCTAAAGCAATAGTTGTATTTGATATAGATGGAGTTATCCGGGACGTTAGCGGATCCTATCGTCGTGCTATATCTGATACAGTAGAACATTTTACAGCCCAAGCATATCGTCCCACATCTGTGGACATTGATAACCTCAAATCAGAAGGAATTTGGAATAATGACTGGGAAGCATCCCAAGAATTAATTTACCGCCATTTTGTTAGTCAAGGACAGCAACGGGAAGAAATACAATTGGACTATACAAATATAGTGACTTATTTTCAAGGTCGTTATCGCGGTACAGATTCCGAAAATTGGAATGGCTATATTTGTCATGAACCTTTATTAGCACAACCAAGTTATTTTCAAGAATTAACTAACTCTGGTATTGCTTGGGGTTTTTTTAGTGGTGCTACTCGTTTAAGTGCTAATTATGTTTTAGAAAAACGTTTGGGTTTACAATCTCCTGTCTTAATTGCGATGGAAGATGCACCCAGTAAACCTGATCCGACTGGATTATTTGCCACTATTAATATATTAGAAAATGGTAGTAATTACAAACCAATAGTTGTCTATGTCGGTGATACGGTAGCAGATATGCACACTGTAGAAAAAGCAAAAGCTGTAGATAATTCTCACACTTGGTTAGGTGTTGGTGTATTACCACCTCACGTTCAAGAAACAACAGCAAGACGTGAAGCTTATGCACAGAAATTAATACAAGCTGGGGCAAATATAGTCTTTAATAATGTCCAGGAATTAACAATTAGGACAATTACCCAATTATAACTTTAATTGAATACAGTTCAGTTATCAATTTGTTGATCTCTTTTCTCTGTGTTCTCTGTGTCTGGAGTGGTTCGTTCTCCAAAAAGATTTTGCGGATGAACTGAACCGTATTGATTTTTAACTAATTTGTAATCACAGGAAATTAATCATCATGTCTAATTTTCAACTACCCGATGGACCTAAAACCCACCCTTGGATACAAACATATCAATGGTTGAAAGACCCTTTGGGATATATGGAAGAATGTACTAAAAAATATGGTGATATTTTCACTTTAAGAATTGGACCAGTATTCACCCCCCAGATATTTATTAGTAACCCCCAAGGAATTCAACAGATTTTTAGCACTGATACCAAATATTTAGATTCTGGTGAATCAGCAGGAATTAAATCACCTTTATTGGGAAGACAATCTTTATTATCATTAGCAGGAAAATCTCATCAACGTCAACGTAAATTATTAACTCCACCCTTGCATGGGGAAAGAATGTTAGGTTATGGTAATTTAATTAATGAAATTACACAACAAGTAACAAATAAATGGCAAATAGGAAAGCAATTTACTGTCCTTTATTCCATGCAAGAAATCTCTTTTGAAGTGATTTTAAAAGCTGTATTTGGTTTACAGGATGGTTCACGTTATGAACAGTTGAAAACATTACTATTAAAAATTCTCAATCCTGAAAAACCTTTTTTGCGGGGAATGATGCTAGTTTTTCCCTTTTTACAAACAGATTTAGGTACGTGGAGTCCTTGGCACAAATTCTTACAGTTAAAAGGTGAAATTGATGAAGTTATCTATGCCGAAATTCAGGAACGTCAACAAAAACCTGATTCATCTCGCAGTGATATATTATCTTTAATGATGGCTGCTAAAGATGAAAATGATCAACCCATGAGTGATGTTGAATTACGAGATGAGTTAATTACTTTATTGATAGCAGGTCATGAAACTACCGCAACTTCTTTAACATGGGCGCTTTACTGGATTAATCATATCCCCCAGGTAAGAGAAAAATTATTGCAAGAATTGGATAATTTGGGTGAAAATCCAGATGCAAATGAGGTTTTTAAATTACCTTACTTGAATGCTGTTTGTTCAGAAACATTGCGAATGTATCCAGTGGCAATGTTAGCTTTAAATAGGTTGGTAAAATCACCTTTTACATTGATGGGTTATGGTTTAGAACCAGGAACTATTATTGTTCCTTGTATTTATCTTACTCATCATCGAGAGGATTTATATCCTGATTCTAAACAGTTTAAACCAGAACGTTTTTTAGCACAGCAATTTTCTCCTACTGAATTTGTACCTTTTGGTGGTGGTAATCGGCGCTGTATTGGGATGGCTTTTGCTTTATTTGAAATGAAGTTAGTATTAGCCAATCTGTTATCCAATTGGAATCTGAAATTAGCTGATACTCAACCCGTACAACCTGCAAGGAAAGGTGCTTTATTGGGTCCTGCTGGAGGTGTAAAAATGGTAGTCAATTAAAATTTTTGATTTAAGACAGGTTTACTAGTAGATATTGCCTGTTCTATAATATTAACTGCTCGTTTTGTTCCTCCTGCTTTCTGAATTGCTGCTTGTAACCGCAAAGCATTTTTTCTAAAACTATCTTCGGTCAATACTTTTTTAATAGCAGTCCGCAAATTATCAACATTAACTTTTTTCACAGGAATAGCTTCCCCACATCCTGACCAAACTATTCTAGAAGCTACTCCTGGTTGATCATAAGATGGGAACTTCACAGAGAGTAATAAATGCTCCTTTCTGTATATATTTGATTGTATATTGCAATGCAGCAAATCCACTCATTTTTCCTAATTCGGTAAACATTTCTTTCATGAACCCTTTAGGAAAATCAGACTCCCC
>JBJTTJ010000240.1:0-15165 GCA_046080125.1 Cuspidothrix sp. | reverse complement strand
TAATCGCTGTTTCTTTGTCTCCCTGTTCATATTTTATCAAGCCTATATTATTAACAGCAGCTAAACTATTGGCATCTTTAGCAATAGCCTGATTATATTCAGATATTGCAGCTATGTAGTTTCCTTGTTGATGATAAACAAATCCCCGGCTGATGTAGGCTTGGGCTAAGTTAGGATTAATCTTGATAGCTTGGTTGAAATCATCTATAGCACCTTGCTTATCTCCTAAATCATCACGGACATTTCCCCGGTTGTAGTAGGCTTGGGCATAGTTAGGATTAATCTTGATAGCTTGGGTGTAATCATCTATAGCACCTTGCTTATCTCCTAATTCATTACGGACATTTCCCCGGTTGTTGTAGGCTTGGGCATAGTTAGGATTAATCTTGATAGCTTGGTTGTAATCATCTATAGCACCTTGCTTATCTCCTAAATCATCACGGACATTTCCCCGGTTGTTGTAAAATGCTGCACGGGGACTGAGTTCAATGGCTTTATTTATCGCTGCTGCTGCTTCTTTATATTTTTTTAAATTACTTAATACCCCATATTTCTCATTATACAAATTAGGATTATTAGGTTCGAGTCTAATGGCTGCATTGATAGCTACTAAGGCTTTATCCAGTTGGTTTAGTTCTCTATAAACTACACTTAAATTATTCCAAGCAGGAACAAACTCAGGTTTAAATTTCACTGCTAGTTCTAATGCAGTTATAGCTTCTGAATCTTTTCCACTCCAAGATAACGCCAAACCTTTGCCATAATAAGCTAAGTGAATAAACTTTGGTTTTTGGTTAATTGCTGCTTCAAAAGCCTGTATTGCTTCTGGATAACGACGTAACCGCCACAGTTGATTTCCTCTTGCCAACCATTGACTGGCGGTAGTATTACTTTGAGACACATCTACTGATAAAATCGCTGTTTGAATAGAATTAACTTGTTGTGAACTTAATTCTGGTGTTGGAGTGGTTTCTACCTTTTGTGCTGAGGTGTTCAGTCGGGTAGCTAATGCCAAAAATGTACTCATCGGAATACCCAAACTATTACCTAATTGGATAGTTTCTTTACTATTACTATTATTATCAATAGCAGCTTCTCCCTCCGTTCTGCCATGAATACCAATTACCCGCCCTTGGGAATCTAAAACCGGTCCTCCACTCATACCACCAAAAGTGATACTACTATAAACTAATTCATATCCTCCTGTTAAAGAAGCTGCACTTTGGGCTGTACCAGAACTATTAGTATTAAAATCTGATCGGGTAGTATTTAATAATCCCCTTTCCTTACTATAAATTTGCCCCAATGTAAACCGCCAAGGTGATTTTTCTCCTAACCTGGGATAACCCGCCGTGAACATATATTCATCATCTTTGGTAGGATAATCTGCTAAAGTGGCAACTTGATAATTTTCCTGACTGGTGAATTTAACTACTGCTAAATCTACCCCCTCTTCTAATTTAATCGTGCTTGGTTCTACGGGATATTGTTTACCATCTACTGTGAGGATTTTATAAGTATTTGGCTCGCATGGTCCTGTTTTATCTGGTGGTTTACAAACTACATGAGCAGCAGTTAAAACGGTGTAAATATTGCCTTGTTTAGCGATAATAACCCCTGAACCATTAGCACCGCTACTGCTATCAATTCTGACGGTAAATTGTTTAGCTTTTGTTTCTAATTCTCCTAACCACCCTGTTAATGGTATTTCTGCTATTTGTTGTTTAATATCTGGGATAGGTAACTTATAAGCGGTGAGAACTTCTGGTTTAACTTGAGCTAAAACGGTTTTAATGGGTATTCCCCAACTGAGTTTTCTAAACTCTTGAATTTCTGTATTTGTAGGGATTTTTCCATTGGTATAAACATAAGCAGAATTGATTAAAGGATAGGAACTAATGCCATTAATTCCTATTAAATTTCCTCTGTTACTAATAATTGGACCGCCACTCATTCCTTGTTGAATACCGCCACTCATTCCTTGTTGAATATCGCTGGTGTTTTTTGTTTTATAGCCAATTTCATAACCATCTTTTAAACTCGGTTGGGAGATGATTCGTTGTACTTCTCCTGTTGTGAATACTAATTTATCCTCAGATAGAGCATATCCTGCGGCTATAACTGGTGTTTCTAAGTTAGTATCAAAGGAGGCGATTTTGTCGGCAATTTCTGATGGTAAACAATATGTTTGATTAGATGTAAATTCTACTATGGCTAAATCGAATTTATCAAAGTTAGTATTAGGTAATATCTTAGCTGGATATTTTTGACCATCGGCTGTGATAATATTGATATTATTAATTCTTCTGACAACGTGGGAATTAGTGACTACTAAATAAGAGTTACCTTTTCTAGCGAAAATTGTCCCGGAAGCGCCTCTTTCTTTGTCTCTGACTCTAACTGTAATTTGTTTAGCAATGGTTTGTAATTGTGCTTCTGAATAAATAGCGTCTTCCGGGTCTGCTGGTTGTAATTTGCACTTTTGGGATATTGGTGTCAGTTTTGTAGTTTTGATTTGGGTTTCTATTGCTGACGCGGGATAGGGTAGCAGTAGTAAGCAGGTGATAATGGCGATTTGACGTTTCATGTTTAGTTAAATAGTGTTTTTATTGGTAGTGATTTACCCCCCTTAGTCCCCCCTTGTGAAAGGGGGAAACTGGAATTTAATCCTTGTAAAAGGGGGAAACTGGTGGTAATTCTAAAGGTATATTACCTAAAAGTCCTTTGCGAAAATCAGTGATCATTTGCCTTGCTGCTCTTTCCACATCTCCTTTATAGCGGTGTTCTGCTAAGACTTGTAAATACCCTTCTCCTGTGTGTATGATAGAGTCTAGATCATATCGTGTTAGGAGAGGATGAGGAGGTAAAAAATTAGGATATGTTTCCTGTAACTCATTCACTATATCTACGAATGCCCCAGCTATAAGTTGATTATCATAGGATGCTTCCCCAATATCATCACAAATGGCTAATTTGACTCCTGCTGCTTGATTGTCTAGTCTAGCAGGAATGACTCCCGGAGCATCTAGTAATTCTAACTGATCGGAAATTCGCACCCATCGCAATTGACGGGTAACACCGGGACGAGCAGCACTTTCTACAACTCTTTTACCTAGAAGGCGATTAATTAAAGCTGACTTACCCACATTGGGAAAACCAATGACAACAGCACGAACAGGACGGGGTAACATTCCTCTTTCCTGACGGCGTTGGTTAAGTTCTATACCTGCTGCTTGGGCGGCTTTAGCAACTGTGGTTATACCTTGACCATGTTGGGCGTTGGTAAAATATGGAACTTCACCTTGACTTTTAAACCATTCTGTCCAGCGCGATCGCACTTGTGGCAAAATCATATCCAGGCGATTAAGTATCAAAATCCGGCTTTTAGTTCCCACCCATTCATTCATTTGGGGATGGTTTGTCGCTAGGGGAATACGGGCATCTCTCACTTCTAATACCACATCTACTCGCTTTAGCTGTTCCTTGAGATTCTTCTCAGCTTTGGCAATGTGGCCGGGATACCATTGAATCAGGTTTAATTTGTAGTTTTGTGTGATTGACATTTATTGTTGGTTTTCAGTTTCTTACTCTTGCCTATTCCCGATTATGAGATTGATGTAAGATTAAACGGTTGCCATCGGGATCGTAGGCGTAAATTTCTTGACCATGGGAAGCTGTAGAAATTACTCCAGGTGGAGGATAACCTAAAGCAGTGAGATGGAAAATCGAGGTTTCTAGATTATTTACTTCTAAGCACAAACTTAGTGGACTTTGGGAATGAGTCAAAAATTCTGCTGCGTTTTCTGATTTTAGTTGGAAAATACCTAGGATTAAATGAGAAATGTGAAACTCAGCATAGACCTGGGGAATTAGTTTTTGCGGTTCTTGTTCAAATAATTGTGCATAGAAATTAACTATCTTACCAAAGTTAAGTGTGGCTATGGTAATAATTACATTATTATATTGCATATATTGATATAGCCACTGCTCCCTGCCTCCTACGCATAATACTGTGACATAAATTGATCAGTAATACTCCACAGCTTTGCGTCTAATTTTGATAATGCCCATTCGGCGATGTCCTGGGGAACTCCACCATAAAAAGCTTCAGCGATACCACCTGTAATACAAGCTACGCTATTGGTATCACCACCAATGGAAATGGCGTTGCGAATTGCATCTTCAAAATCTGTAGATTCTAAAAAGGCAATCATAGCTTGAGGAACAAACTCTTGACAAGAATCTTTAACTTTAAATTGATACTTGGGTCTAATTTCATTCAGGGTAAGATTGAGGTTATACTCAAAGGAATTTTGTATATAGGATTTAATAGTGGCTTTGTCATGGCCAGTACGTGCTAAAAATATAGCGGCCGCTATGGCTTGTGCGCTTTTAATCCCTTCAATATGATTGTGGGTAACTACAGAGCTATTTTCAGCTTCCTGTAGTACAGTATTCAAGTCATCAAATGCTGATGCAATGGGACTGACTCGCGTCGCTGAACCATGTCCCCAGCTTTTGTAAGGTTCATTGCTGTTTGACTCAGCCCATGCTTGAAATTTCTCGCAATAGCCAGCGTCTGGATATTCTGAGTAGTAGAGTTTGAAGTTTTCGGCATATTGAAATTGGTCAATATACTTGGTGTTGTCAGGAAATATGGGTGCATTGAGAATGACTTCCGCTACTGCTATTGTTAGCAATGTATCGTTTGTGAAGGTGCATTCCTGATTAAATAAGGGGAAATCCTTAGTTTTGATGTTTTGAAATTTGTAGATAGAACCAGCAATATCACCAGCGATCGCACCCAGCATAATTATTAATTAAATTAGTGTTTCTGATATATTAAGCTGTTGTGCATTTAATTTGCATAAGTCTAACAGGCCAGACTTGTACTGAGCATAGTATGAACGTTCCACAAGAGTTGGGAATATTAGGATCATGCAATTTATCTGCATAACAGCTTACTCTGTTACATTCTGGCACAATTGTGGGCGATAATTGAACTTGATTTGAAAAACACTATCGCTTTAGCACTGCTAAACCCATACAATTCTAGGTTTTCATCATCTGTAAAAGTTCATTCTCCAGCCATATTTAGCTCAAAAATAATTAAAAACTCATGGGCGCGTGAAAATTACTGATTATCCCCATTTTTTAGCTAAAATTACGGAAATTTATTCGGTAATAGGTAATAGCCCTTATGAGCGACTACTACCCACTACGAAAATCGAATTAACCTAATAAACCTTGGATTAATCCAGAATTACTGGTTAAAAAGAAAGCAACTACAGCACCACCAATACCACCAATCAAGAAAGCGCTGGCGAAATTATTCCAGCTTTCCTTGGAGTTGAAAGCATCAACAGGAGGATTGGTGACAGCAACACTAGCCAAAGCTTTATCGGGATTGCTATTAGCGTATAAAGATAGACAAGCGGTAAGGATGACAACCAAGCCAATGCTGCCTAATAAACCAGCTAAGTTAGCATTGGGAGCATTGCGTAAAGGACCTAACTTATCAAAAGGTCCAAATAGCAAGTAACCATGAGCCATACCAACTTCCAATCCTCGTCTAAAAGGATTTAAACCGGGGCGATAAGCGGGTAAATTGCTAATAAACCACTTCACCAAAGGAGCAGAATTGATGGGGGTTTCTAGATCGCCTTTTTGTGGATCGCGTCCTGCTGCTACCATAAATATCTCGTTTGTTCCTTAGATCACACTTGTTGGTTTTTAAGGTATGAAACCCGTAAACAGGTAAAGATTACGAGTTTCATACATGAGTTAAGATTGTTTACTCAGAAACAATCTAGAAGATCAAGCTAATGTACTTAGCTTTATTTAAGCTCCTTTTTAGCCTATAGAGGGTGGAAAAGGAGGTCAGGGAAGAAGCGATTAAATTCAATCAAAATTCCTGCTGTGATAGTTAGCCAGATTGTAGCGGCTACAGGAGCAGTGGAGATGAATGTAATCAGATAGTTGGTTTTGTCGCCTTTTTCAGCCATGAATCTATTCTCCAGAATCAATGAGTGCAAACAAATGAGTTAGCGCGGTGAAATGGTAATTTCTGAATCCTTAGCGGTTAACTCGCCAGAAAGAAATTCCTTGATTGCTGCTGCTGGCCAAGCAAAACCAGAGGTGATGATAGGTAGAGCAATACCCAAATCAATTTGGATTTCCTTTTGTTCGGGATCTGTACCTTTATGGATGGCTTGTAAGTAAGCACGGCCTACCCAACCAATCCAACCAGCGATGTAGAGGAAGAGAATGCTAGGGATTAAGAAATCTCCTGCTCTATCAAGACGGCCATCTACAATCAAGTGGGGATAGCCTTCTGGTCCACAAAGTGCTTGAGAATAAAGTTCAAAGCGCTTTTTCCCTGATTCGGGATCGGCGGTGGTGTTACGGGCATTTAGTGCTAGCTCTTGAAAGGCGGGGGAGTCTTTACAAGGCACAAGGTCTGCTCCCAATGCTTTAGCTGGAGGGGCAAAATTGAACCAAAGAGTAATCGCCAAAAGCAAAGCAAACAATCGTCTCATGGAGTTGTTTCCTTTTATTACAAAACGAGAAGTTCTGTGTACAAAACGAAGCGGCTTGTACAGTCTTTATTTTAGATAACTAGGAAGTCATCATACTCTTGGCTGGGAATTGAGTAAAGATTAAGTCAATAAAAGTTAAAGCTTCTCAATCAAAAGTTAGGAAAACCTCAGATCACGGGGGGGATCTAGGGCAGAGGAGATATGAGCTAGTCATAAGTTGACGATGGAATCTGCTGTAATAAGGTGATATCAAGTATAAAATTAAGACTATTGCGAGAATGTAAACTAGTCTTGCCTCTGGACTGTTCCCTATCCCCTATTCCCTATGACAACCGTTTTAGCCATTGAAACCAGTTGTGATGAAACTGCTGTGGCAATTATTAAGAATCGTGAAGTGTGTAGTAGTATTGTTGCTTCACAAATTGCTGTGCATCAACAATATGGTGGGGTAGTTCCAGAGGTGGCCTCCCGGCATCATTTAGAAACGGTTAACTATGAAATAGAGCAAGCGCTGGATTCTAGTCAGTTAGATTGGAGTCAGATTGACGGCATAGCCGCTACCTGTGCACCCGGACTTGTAGGGGCGTTGCTGGTAGGCTTAACGGCTGCCAAAACCCTGGCCATGGTACATGAAAAGCCTTTTTTGGGAGTGCATCACCTGGAAGGTCATATTTACGCGACTTATCTGAGTGAACCAAGTTTAAATCCCCCTTTTCTTAGCTTACTGGTTTCTGGCGGTCATACAAGCTTGATTTATGTCAAAGATTGTGGTGTCTATGAAACCCTGGGAGAAACCCGTGATGATGCGGCAGGTGAAGCTTTTGATAAGGTGGCACGGTTATTAAAACTGGGTTATCCCGGCGGTCCTATAATTGATCAACTCGCACAAACGGGCAATCCCCAAGCCTTTACACTGCCAGAAGGGAGAATTTCTTTACCTGGCGGCGGTTATCATCCCTACGATTGCAGTTTTAGCGGGTTAAAAACAGCAGTATTACGTTTAGTGCAGCAATTAGAGAAAGAGGGTAAGGAAGTACCAATAGGGGATGTAGTAGCAAGTTTTCAGGATACTATAGCCCGATCGCTTACCAAAAGAGCGATCGCTTGCGCCCGTGATCATAGATTAAACACCATTGCCGTTGGCGGTGGTGTGGCCGCCAATAGTGGCCTCAGAAAGCACCTAGAAGCAGCCGCCACTCAAAATAACTTACGGGTTCTCTTCCCCCCCCTCAAATATTGCACCGATAACGCCGCCATGATTGGCTGTGCCGCCGCCGAACACCTCTGGCGGGGTCATACATCCCCCCTCACATTAGGAGTCCATTCCCGCCTCTCACTCAACCAAGTTATGCAGTTGTACGAAAACTAGATGGAGACCAAGGGAAAATTCTTCCTCCTAACCGCCAACAATTGACCGAATATGCTCAGATACGACTTCTGGTTGTTCCAGCATCGCCAGATGCCCACAGTTAGGAATTTCAATCACGTTATCCCCAACATATTGAAACAGCCAATGAAAACTAGCTAAATGGCGGACATATTTGGGTTCCATTACCTTATCGTCAGCACCTGCTAAAAAGTAAACTGGCTGCTTCAACTTAGATACTAACTGAGGTAAAGAGTTAACTTCTTCCTCCGTAGTCGAATCAAAAAGAGTCCCTAAAGCTGCTTCGGGATCAGCAACAACAAAATCAATTAATCTTTGACGCGCCCAATATCTTTCTAAGGGACGCAACACACTAGCTTTAGTAAACAGCAAATCAATTAAAGGCATTTGGCAAAGCCAACGAGGACGAACTTGTAAAAATTTCTGACCAGCAGCACGGAACTGCTCAAAAGCTTCTTTAAGGTAAATTCCACCCCCAGCATTAATACAAATTACCCCTTGCACGCAATCAGGGAGTTTAGCCGCCGTCCACAGGGCAATAGTTCCACCTAAAGAATGACCTATCAGCCAAGCACTAGAAATATTCAGATGTTCCAGCAGTACAGCCAAATCCTGGGCATAGGCGGAGGGAGAATATAGAGAATCCAAGGCAGAACTAACTATACTAGAGCTTGTGGCAGTCAGTTCTATATCTGATGTCAGATGAGACTGTGATTCACCAAAGCCCCGTAAATCATAGGATAAACACTGTAAGTCTAGTGATAGAAGTGAAATCACAGGTTGCCAGTATACACGGCTATTTAGCCAACCGTGTATAAACACTAAAGTATGAGGGCATGACGTAGGAGCAGTTAGCTCGTAGGTATGTGGAACGCCTAAGATTTCTATTGTTGCCATAGTCTCATATCGTACCTCAAAATTGGGTGCGACTTATTACCATTCAATTAGCTAAATTTAGCAACCAATTAGTCGTTGTTTAATCCCTTCCGCAATTCTGTCACCGAGATATTCAGGAATTGGACTTTCATCAGGACCAAGCAAGTAGAAAATTAATCTGGTGCGTCCTCGCCAAACCAATAAATTGGCATTAACCACCAATAAATCTTCTTGCCAAATAGCGTACATTACCTTATAAAACAATCCTGGCCGATTATCAGCCTCTACAAACACTGCTGGAAGATGAAAAACAGGATCAACATAGAAATCCGTTTGCACGTGATCTAAGCTAGTATCAAGATTAAAGTCTGCTGCCAGTATTTCCTCTAATTCAAATCCACTGCCTAATGCCTTACGAATAGCCCGACAAACGTTTTCGGCGGTTTTTTCCGTGAGTGCTTCACCGCCACGGGATACCAATAATTTGATAAAAACTAACATCGGTGGACGAATTTGACCGTATAAACTAAGACTATGAATGGTTAAACCATAGGCAGCTAGAACACCGAAAATATCGCTGAGAAGGAAAGATTGATTGCGATAGGCAAAATGTAGGGTGCTTTTGTTCTCTTCCGACTTTATCTCTATCACAGCCTGTCTGGTTTTATACAGACGGTATGCTAGGCGTAAATTTTGAACTTGAATCTGACTACTAACAAATTGCTCATAGAATTGGGGAAACGCTCTATTAAAGCGTTTAAGAAGTTCCAGCGTGGAAGATTTTAAACCAGAAGCCATTTTTGGGGATAAGAGCAGAATATTAATATGACTAGATAGCACCGACACTTATACCAACACTTATAGGGTGAAACAGGAAGAGAAACCTGACTTTTGTTAACATTAGTTAGCTTTTTCAGACCAATTGGTGAAATAATATTACCTTTTAAGGTATACAGCGTATCAGTTAAATTATTTATTCTGATTCTGTGTCAAGTAGGTTGGTATGGCCTGAAAATTCTAATTAAACGTGCCGGGATGCTGGGATCTTGAGAAAAAGTTTTCTGTTTGGATAAGTTTGATGGAGTAGTGTGAAAACAAAATGCTAAAGTTGAAGGTGATTGGTTGGAAACACTTGATAACTAGCTGTGGGTTTTGCAAATCTCTCAGATGTCTAGATTTATTCTAGTCCCTTGGACTGTAATGACCATAGTCTTGTTAAATGTGAATCAACACTCTTAAAAAGTGGCAACCAATTTCAGTCATACTAACCGAACTGCGTCGGCATGGGTTTTTGGAAAACTTGGTTTAGCACTCCTGAATCTTTAGGGACAAATAAAAACACTGCTCTTAGTGAGCATACAGTGGAAACTCAAGGCAATTCTACTCTAGGCAAGGATCAAATCGTTTTTAGCACGGAACGGGAAATTGATCTGTATGAGCTAGAAGAACTTTGTGATGCGGTTGGTTGGTCACGTCGTCCTCTAAGAAAAGTTAAAAAAGCTATTGAGCATAGTTTCCTCGTCGCCTCTATGTGGCAAGTGCGTGGTAACAAAAAGCGTTTGATTGGTTTTGCTCGTGCTACCTCAGATCATGCTTTTAATGCCACTATTTGGGATGTGGTTGTTCATCCTGACTTTCAAAGTCGAGGTTTGGGTAAAGCTCTAATGAAATATGTCCTCAAAAAACTCAGGGGTGAGGAAATTAGTAATGTAACTCTGTTTGCTGATCCTCATGTTGTAGATTTCTACAAGACTATGGGCTTTATGCCGGACCCTGAAGGTATTAAAGGAATGTTTTGGTATCCTCAGTGATATGGTTTTCAGGGATTGGGATTAGGGAATCATGGGGATACGAGTATAATTTTGTAGGTAATCAGCAATTTTTATTTTTTTTAATCATGGGGTTTACGTTTATTCTTTTTTGTGATATGATCACAAAAGTTGTCTGATACTATATTCTGGTGATTATGGTTTCGGCGACCCTACGGGATGTAGCGCAGCTTGGTAGCGCGCCTGCTTTGGGAGCAGGATGCCGCAGGTTCAAATCCTGTCATCCCGATTTATGAGATGTTAAGAACTCCCCCCCTTCGGGTTCACCAGTCCCCTGCGGTGGGAAACCCGCCTATAGCAATGGTTCATCCCAAGGGAGAAGGGAGTTAGGATTTTTTCTTTAAGTTTATACTATTATAAACTGACAAACCTTTAATTTGCATAATTAGTACAGGCAAGATGCCTGTACCACAAGGGTTTTAGTTGTAAGCAATATGTAAGTTAAATGTCTAAGAGCTGAACTATTTTTTGTAACATTGATAATAATAAGTAAGTAGATGAGAATAAATCAAAGTAGATTAAGTAATGTAAAAAAAATGGGCTGCTTTGGTAGTGAGGACTTGAGTCCTCAAATGAGGAATAAATTCCTCACTACAAACTTTGAATTATTCAGTCCGTTCTACTTAGATGTCTAATCAATGCTACAATCAAAAAACAACTACTTGATGCCATATCAATATGATCATTGCACAAGACATAGAACAAAAAAAAGACATCTTCCTAGATGTCATATTTCCCCCCAGTGATATATATAGCGATGAACCACCCGTGGAAACAGAATTGCATTTAGAGCAAATTATGCTCTTAATTAAATGTCTCAAGTGGTTATGGAAAGATAAAAGTAACTTCTATGCTGCGGGAAATTTAACGATTTATTATAGTCCTAACCAGAAAAAAAATGAAAAATTAACAGGTCCTGATTTTTTTGTAGTTTTGGGAACAGAACGCAAAACTCGTAAAAGTTGGGTAGTATGGGATGAAGATGGTAAATATCCGAATGTGATTATAGAAATTCTTTCACCAACTACCGCAAATACTGATAGAGTAACTAAAAAGGAACTTTATCAAAACACATTTAGAACCCCTGATTATTTTTGGTTTGATCCTTATACATTAGAATTTGTAGGTTTTCATTTAATTGATAACAAATATCAGTCTTTAGAACCTAATGAAAAAGGATATTTATGGAGTGAACAATTAGGTTTATATTTAGGAGTATATGATGGTTTATTAAGGTATTTTACCTCTCAAGGTGAATTAGTACCTACACCAGAAGAAACTGCGACAGCAGCAGATAAAAGAGCAGAACAAGAAGCTCAACGAGCGACAGCAGCAGATAAAAGAGCAGAATGTTTAGCAGCAAAATTGAGAGAATTAAATATTGATCCTGATAAGATTTAGGATGTGATATTTAATCAATAGCTGGTAAATATTACAGATTACTAGTACAGCACGGCGTACATAAAACAACCATTCTCAATTACTAAAAAGATTATGCCATATTATTTTTGACTTTTGACTTTTGACTTGCGGTACTAGGGTGCCTCAGATATCAAAAATATGTCTATTTGGAGTATTTATGCATCGTGATGCATCCTGTAAGAGATTTTTAGCGTGACACTTGCGTAAGTCCTGCGTAAGTCCTAAGTACAAGGGAAGGGACGTTACTCCTTTATCCAGGAAAAAGTCAAAAATTTGTAAATGTGGCGTTAAATTTTGTTAAGATTGTGTACGGCGTTAGCTTTGCCCCTCTGTCCCCCTACTCACGAGACGCTTCATGCTGCGATTAGAACATATCAGTAAAATTTATCCTACAGGCGAAGTTCTTAAAGATGTCAACTGGGAAGTCAAACCAGGCGATCGCATTGGTTTAGTTGGTGTTAATGGTGCGGGAAAATCCACCCAGTTAAAAATTATCTCTGGGGAGATTGAACCCACTGCGGGGGAAATTATTCGTCCTGCCAGTTTACACATAGCTTATCTTAACCAAGAATTTGAGGTTGACCCTACCCGCACAGTCCGAGAAGAATTTTGGACTGTATTTAAAGAAGCTAACGAAGTCCAGTTGGCCCTATCTCGTATCCCCCATGAGATGGAAAAGGCTAATCCAGAAGAGTTAGATGAACTTATACATCAATTAGATTGGTTGCAGCGTCAGTTTGAAGCTTTAGACGGATATGGTTTAGATGCTCGCATCGGTAAGATATTACCAGAGATGGGATTTCAACTAGAAGATAGCGATCGCCTAGTTAGCGCCTTCTCCGGTGGTTGGCAAATGCGGATGAGTTTAGGGAAAATCCTCCTCCAAAAACCTGATTTATTGCTGCTGGATGAACCGACAAACCACTTAGATTTAGAAACCATTGAATGGTTAGAAAATTACCTCAGAGGTTTAACTACCCCCATGGTGATAGTCTCCCATGACCGGGAATTTCTAGATCGTCTTTGTAACCAAATAGTCGAAACAGAACGAGGAGTTTCTACCTCTTACCTCGGCAATTATTCATCCTACCTCCAACAAAAAGCCGAAAATCAATCAGCACAACTCAACGCTTACGAACGCCAACAAAAAGAACTAGAAAAACAACAAGCATTTGTAGATAAATTCCGTGCTAGTGCTACCAGAAGTACCCAGGCGAAAAGTAGAGAAAAACTACTAGATAAAATTGAACGTATCGAAGCCCCAGTCGGTGGGGTCAGAACCCTACATTTCCGTTTTCCCGATGCTGTTCGTAGCGGTAGAGAGGTAGTAGAAATTAAAGATCTAACCCATATTTATGGGGATAAAATTCTGTTTTTATCTGCTAATCTCCTAGTTGAAAGAGGCGATAGAATTGCTTTCTTGGGTCCCAACGGTGCGGGTAAATCTACACTGTTAAAAATCATCATGGGTATTGAACCACCCACAGAAGGAATCGTCAAATTAGGAGATCATAACGTTATTCCCGGTTACTTTGAGCAAAACCAAGCCGAAGCCCTCGATTTAAACAAAACCGTTATGGAAACTATTCATGATGAAGTTCCAGACTGGACAAACGAAGAAGTTCGTACATTGTTGGGCAGATTCTTATTTACCGGTGATATGGTATTTAAGAAAGTTGGGGCATTAAGTGGAGGAGAAAAAGCTCGGTTAGCCTTAGCAAAAATGCTATTAGTTCCAGCAAATCTAATCATCCTAGATGAACCTACAAATCACCTAGATATTCCCGCTAAGGAAATGATGGAAGAGGCTTTACAAAACTATGAAGGTACAGCCATTGTTGTTTCCCATGACCGTTATTTTATCTCCCAAGTAGCTAACAAAATCGTCGAAATTCGTGATGGTGAATTCCGCATTTACTTAGGAGATTATCACTACTACCTGGATAAAATAGCCGAAGAGAAAGAAGAAGCAAGATTAGCTGCCATAGAAGCTGAAAAAGCTGCAAAAAAAGCCGCAAAAGCCGCAAAGACCGGCGCAAAACGCAAATAATTCAATAAATAGAATAACTTTAGGAGGCGGGTAAATCCCGCCTTTTTTTTGCATTTATCCCAATTCACTAATTCATAAAAACCATGATACAGGTAAAATAATATCTCAAACTCCATAACCCAATTTTAACCACAAAATGTTAAATCTAGTAACGTTGAATAATCAGAAACCAACGTGAAAGCACAAGTATTTAGAGGCGTAAATCGTCTATCCTACGAAGAAGTACCAGTTCCCACCCTAGAAGCAGATGAAGTTCTGGTACAGGTGCGGGTTGTGGGTTTGTGTCAGTCAGATATTAAAAAGATTCGTTATCCTTTGTATGAACCACCACGCATATTCGGACATGAAACGGCGTGAACTATTGCTGCTGTTGGTTCTCAGGTGCAAGGGTGGCAAGTAGGACAACGGGTAGCGGTGATGCACCATATTCCATGTATGCGTTGCGCTTACTGCTTGAATGATAATTTCTCGATGTGTGATGTTTATAAAAATATCTCCACTAGCGCGGGTTTTAACGCCAGTGGCGGCGGTTTTGCGGAGTATGTCAAAGTTCCAGCCCACATTGTCCAAAATGGGGGCTTAATTCCCATTCCTGATGATATTAGTTTTGAAGAAGCCAGTTTTGTTGAACCCACTAATTGCTGTTTAAAAGCCGTTAAAAAAGCCCAAATTGCACCGGGTCAAACTGTACTGGTAACAGGTGCAGGTCCGATTGGCTTAATGTTTATGATGTTGGTGAAGTCTTTCGGTGCAAAAGCGATCGCTACTGACCTTTTACCGTCTAGAATTGAAAAGGCTCTGGCAGTAGGCGCAGAAGCAGCTTTTGATGCTCGTGATTCTAACTTACCCACGAAAATTCAAGCTTTGACTGGGGGTATGGGTGTTGATGTGACTTTATTAGCTGTTCCCAGTGATAAAGCATTTTTTCAAGCTTTGGACTGTACCCGCAAAGGTGGAAAAATCCTCTTTTTTGCGGAATTTCCCGATGAATTGACAATTCCCATTAATCCTAATGTCCTCTATCGTCGAGAAATAGATTTAATGGGTAGTTATAGCTCATCC
>JBJTTJ010000239.1:0-9562 GCA_046080125.1 Cuspidothrix sp. | reverse complement strand
GCACAGGGAAATAGAACCTTTTTTTCCTAATTTTTGATTAATTAATATCAAAAACAAGCCCAAATATTGATGGTTAAAAGGTTCTAGCGATAGCTTCGCTCACCTTCGGTAACGCAATTTTGGAGAATGAAAACGCCCTGCTGCGCTGCGGGGGGAAGAAAAGGATAAACTTTTGATATTGGAGGGGGTTGGGGTTCTTGTTCCGGGTTTGATGACAATTTGCTGTAAGTTTTATTGCGGACTATTATTCATGAACCAATTTTACTACTTTTAGATGAACCTGTTTCGGGACTTGATCCCATTGCCAGGATGCAGTTTCGGGAAATTATTAAAGCTTTACAAGAAGCAGGAATGACAATTTTAATTTCTTCTCATGTTCTTAGCGATTTAGCGGAGTTGTGTACATCCGTGGGTATTATGGAACTAGGTTTTTTGGTAGAAAGTTCTTCACTGCAACATCTTTATCAACATTTGTCCCAACAGCAGATTTTTGTGTCTACTTTGGGGAACATAGATATATTAGTGAGAGAAATTAAAAATCATCCTTTAGTGGAAGAATGGGAGGTAATACCTAATAAAAATAGCGTGCGAGTCAATTTTTCTGGTAAACTAGAGGATGCTGCTGATTTATTGCGATCGCTTGTCAATTCAGCAATTTCCATCACAGAGTTTCATAGTACCCAAGAAGACCTGGAAAGCATTTTCCTGAAATTAGGTCATAAACAAGCATCATAGATAATTTTAGATTTTAGATTTTAGATTTTGGATTTTGGGCGTTGCTGATTAAGAGTATGATTTTATTTCACGCGGAGGCGCTCCAGTCTCAGAACATTTTTGTTTTATCTTCCCTGTTCCCTAAATCCTTACGATTTATTTTCTGCACAACGTTAAAAATTGTTCAAAAATAAAACATTCTCAATTATGGTATTTGGCAAGCAATGAAACGCTGTTTTCGGAATACAGATAGTACAATATTGAGTAAAGGATAAAGTTATTTATTTACAGCTTTTACTCAGATCATGTTTTTAGGAAGATTAGGGAGTCGAGAGTTAAGAATCAATGTCAGGTGATACTGTTGTAGATAGTTAAGTACAAATATTTATGGGTGTGATATCACGATATTGGCAGTTAGTAAAAATTGATCCATCGGGACGGCGACAGATTCAGGAAATTACTCTAGCTAAGGCGTTTTTTCTGGAGATGTTTCCCACTGCTACAGTTAATGATGATCTCCCAGATGCAGAAATTAACAAAAAACTACTGCAATTATCCCAAAATGCACCTGCTGATAGATGTTTGTTAGCAGAACGTTGTCTACTCTGTTTTATATCCTGGCAAATTGAGCAAGTTTGTTTACAATTAGCAGCTAAATTTGGGACTGTTCATGGTTTCAAATGTACTGACTTATTGCTTTGTGTTCTCGATGATGATGGTAAATTAAAACCCATTGGTGATTATCAGTCCTTTTCTCGTCAAATTTTGCAGAGTTTTGATCCAGAAAAAAGCAATTTGACAACCTGGACAAATACACGAGTTAAACAAAATCATAGACTTAATCAATTCCTGTTAGAATGTGGAGTTTATTTAGTTAGTGATTGGGCAATTCTCAATGATACAAAACCTAAACAGTTACAACGAATTTTTAGAGAATTTTACTGTTTTAGTGCTGGTGAAATTCTCCAAGCTCAACAACTTTTAGAAAGTTATCATGCTATTTATAGAACTGCTCGTTTAGAACAACTTAGGAAGAACAAAGAAGATAATTTAGAACAACCTCTAAAGAGAAGAGGAGGAAAATGTACCATACCGACAATTGACCAATTACAAGCTATTGCTACTCTTTTACAAAGTAAAACAAATCAAACTCTCAGCAGTGAAACTGTAATGGTACAATTGCAAAAACTCGCTGAAAAATTACGACAGTATCGAATTTATGCGCGGGGTGGTTCTTTACCAGCAGAATCTTTAGATGTTGTTGATCCTAATGTCTATGATGAAGGAATTGCAGGTTCTCATAATACTACACAAGCAATAAATGATGAAGATGAACAAACAGAATTTTTGCAATTATATCGCTCACAATTTATGGCTAGTTTACAACAAGCTTTAGCTATAGTTACTCAAAGAAGAGTAGAACAATTACAACGAAAAAAGGGTGATAAAGCTAAAAAGTTTTTGTTTGCACTTCAGTTATTTCACTGTCAAAATTTATCAATGACAGAAATTGCTGTAAAGGTGGGATTACGCGCTCAAGATGCTGTTACTCGTTTTTTAAAGTTAAAAGATTTTCGTGCTGATGTTGGCCAAGAGCTTTTAATCATCTTATGTAATTCTGTTATGGAATTAGCAAAAAATTATTCTCACTCAGATAGTCTACAAACCTTAGAGGAAAAAATTAATATTGCTCTCAATGAACAAATTAATCATGTGATTGAAGCTGCTGAAATTCAGGCACAAACAGCAAAAACTCTCACTCCCAAAACCAGTATTTTTAACCAGCTTCTTTGCCACTATTTAGATGATATAATCAGTTAACGAGGAACTATGAATAACTTGTCAAATAATCTCACAAATAATCTCACAAATAATCATCAGCCAATGTCCCTTGAATTTGAAGTTTTACCTATAAGTGCTATTAATCTTGATGCTGAACAAATTAGTGAAGCGGTAGAAAACAGCCTGAAAATAAAAAATCAGTCTCAACAATGGCAAACTTATATTAATACTTTGGCGTTATTGGCTTTTAAAGCATGGTTGACAGAAAGAGCAGATTCTTTGGCTGTTAATGATGATAAATGTACGGTATTTCAACCAGCTATAGCTAATATTATTCCTGCTGTTGCTAATTTGCAAGTAGGTGAATTTAAAGTTTGCTTATTGACTAATGATAGTCTTGGTGATGATCAAATATTTGTACCGAGAGCAGTTATAGATTTAGACGAATACATTGCTCATTTTTATGTATTAATAGAAGTTTTGGAAGAACAAGAAACAGCAATAATTTCTGGCTTTTTATCCTATCAACAATTAATAGAAAAACAAGCGAATTTACAACCTGAAACAGATTGGACTTATCAAATGCCGATGAGTTGGTTTGCACAAGCACCAAATTATTTATTATTAAACTTGCGTTGTTTAGAACCAAGTGCCATTACTTTACCATCTGTACGAGTTACCAATAACCAAAGAATGCAAAGTTTAGTGTTAATGCAGAATGAGTTAATGGCATTATTACCACAATTGCAATTACCTAATGTTGAACTTTGGCAAGTATTAACTTGGGAACAAGGAAGTGCAGTAATTAGTAATTTAGAATTACTCAACTGGCTGGATAATTTGCAACTGCAAGGACATAATTGTTCACTGCAAGATAGTTTCAAAGATTTATTCAAACTGTTAACCCAACCAGCGATCAATGTAGGACGGTGGTTATGGGATGAGTTAGATGAATTAGCAGCGGAACTTTCTTGGCAATTATTACCTAATATAGCACCTATACCAGCTTTGCGGAGTCCTGTGGAGGAATTTCAAGTAATTACTAACCAACTCCAAAGCAGGGGTTTAGAAATTCCCTCTCAAGCGCGGGGTGCTTATCATGATTTGTTGTTGGCAGGATTTCCCTTGCGATTGTATGCTGTAACTTGGCCAATATTATCTGAATCAGATCCTTCGTGGACATTATTATTAGTTTTGGGTACATCTGTACAAAATTCTTTACCTGCTGATTTAAAATTGCGAGTGAGTGATCAGACTAGCATTTTAATAGAACAAGGTATTAATCCACAACAGGGTGATTCTTATTTGTTTACTCGTGTTGTGGGTAGTTGGGATGAGAAGTTTTTAGTGAGTGTGAGTTTAGTAAATGGTGTTGAATTGACCTTGCCTTCATTTACATTTTATCCTGGGCGGTCATATTAAGTTTATCCAGTTATACTCAAAACGGCTAATATCTGGACTTTTTTATGATATGAAAACAAGTTCAAAGCCTCTCCCCGTTGCGGGGAGAGGTTTGGAGAGGGGTTCTATATTTGGTTAAACTATAAACCGTTTTCAGTATACGTTTTTTGTAACGGATGATTATTTAACGGATGAAATTTGGTTCAGGTGAAACTCACATTCCGTACTTCAAAATGTAATACACGAGGATTACCCAGATCCGGCTAATGATGCTTAGATAGGGTTGGCATAGCCACCAATAACACAATCCGGCGTTGCTGAATTGGCGTATGATTTTTGGAGGTAGAGACGTTCCATGGAACGTCTCTACAAGAGTCCTGAACGTATGCAAAATTATTTTCATCCCTAAAATCAGCAACGCCAACAAATTAATGATAAAGAAGGAGAAGTAACTACTCTCAATAATATTGGAGAAGTTTATAGAAATCTGGCGCAATATACCGAAGCTTTGAATTACTTTAAACAAGTCTTAAAAATTTTCTCACAAATCGGAATTGCTGACAGAGCAGGAGAAGCTATTACTCTCAATAATATTGGTTTGGTTTACAAAAATTTAGAACAATATAATAAAGCATTGAATCATTATGAACAAGCCCTAGCCTTGTTTTTACAAGTTATCAATCCTTTAAAAAAAGCAACTGTTCTTAACAATATTGGAGAACTGTATTTACAGCTAGAAAACTATGATAAATCCTTTGATTACCTTCAGCAATCTTTGGCTATTAACAAAGCAATCCGTCATACAGTAAGTCAAGGAATTAATCTTAATAATCTTGGCTTAGTTTATAGCCGTCTTAGTAAGTATACAGATGCAGAAAAAACCTTATTTACTGCTATTGATATTTGGGAATCTCTGCGAACACGCGAATTATCTGATGACCAAAAAATTTCAATTTTTGAAACCCAAACTCAAACTTACCGCTTTCTCCAACAAGTTTTAATTCCCCAGAATAAAATTAACACAGCCTTAGAAATTTCTGAACGAGGACGAGCCAGGGCATTTGTTGAATTATTAGACGCAAAAATATCTGGAAACACCGACAATAAACAGACTATTAAACCACCCTCTCTGGAGCAAATTAAGCAAATCGCTAAAACACAAAATGCCACACTGGTTGAATATTCAATAAATGAATCAAATTTATATATCTGGGTAGTTAAACCAACAGGAGAAATTACCTTTAAACAAGTAGACCTGACAACATTAAAAACACCACTTGTAGAACTTGTAAAAAATAGCCGTATTTCTATGGGTGCTCGAGGACGGGGCATTAAAGTAGAACCTACAGGTGCGCCGATTCAAAAAGAGAATTTACAAACACTGCATAAAATATTAATTGATCCTATTGCTTCTCTTCTGCCTACTAAACCAGAAGAAAAAGTTATTTTCATTCCCCATGATTCACTGTTTTTAGTTCCTTTTGTAGCACTGCAAGACAAAGATGGTAAATATTTAATTGAAAAACACACTATCTTAACAGCACCAGCAATTCAAGTTTTAGATTTAACACATCAACAACGGCAAAAAGTCCGGGGTAAAGATATCTTAGTGATGGGTAATCCTATTATGCCAAAAGTGGGAATTCCTCCTGTACAAATTGACCCCCTTAAAGGTGCAGAAAACGAAACTTTGGCAATTGCTAAATTCTTCAAAACTAAAGCTATCACTGGGAAAGATGCCACAGAAATTGCTTTCAAACAAAAATTATCATCTGCCAGAATTATTCATTTAGCAACTCATGGCCTTTTAGCTGATACTGATAAAAGTATTCCTACTGCCATAGCTCTAGCACCTACGAAAAATGATGATGGTTTACTCACTCCTGAGGAAATTATTAATTTATCTATTAATGCTGAATTGGTGGTTTTGAGTGCTTGCGATACTGGTAGAGGTGCAATTACTGGTGATGGTGTTGTTGGCTTATCTCGTTCTTTGATTACTGCTGGTGCGTCCAGTGTTATTGTCTCTTTGTGGGCTGTTCCAGATGCACCTACAGCAGAATTAATGACTGAGTTTTATCAACAATGGCAACAAAATCCTGATAAGGCTGTGGCTTTAAGAAATGCTATGCTCAACACTATGAAAAAAAGACCTGCTCCAGTAAATTGGGCGGCTTTTACTTTAATTGGTGAGTCTAAGTAAACTGGTAATTGGTGATTGGTGATTGGTGATCAATTCTCTGTTTTCATCTTGTAGACCTGTGGTAAAAATTAGCAGGCAAGATGCCTGCACCACAAAAGTTTTATCATTCAAACTTGTACCTCTTTAAAAATATGATGAATTTCACAGCTTTTTATCTGACAATTCAACAGGTTGAACAAGTATGTTTATTTCAACTATCTTGGGGACAAGGACAAAATTTGAATGTCAATGTTGCCTATCCAGAAAATCTAACTCAACTATACCAAGAATGGCAAAAGATTTATCTGAGTTTTTATAATACAGCACTGCGGGGAAAAGTTACAAATATGGGTAGTCTCCCTAACCCTCCCATTGATTGGCACGCTCGATTAGTACAAGCTGAAGCACAATTCTTATCTGTGTTTCATCACTGGTTACGCAGTGCCGAATTATTTGATATTCGTAAACAAATTGCTCAAGTTAGTAAACAAAATCAAACCCCATATCTTGATATTTTTATCGCTTGCATTACTCCAGATTTAGCTAAGTTGCCTTGGGAAGTATGGGAAATTGGTACAGAATTTGCTTTAGCTTCTAGTCAGATTCGCATTGTCCGCACTGCTACAAATCGTCGAGGAACGGTGATAAATACTCAAGGTAAATATCCAAGTAAAGCTAGAATTTTAGTGATTTTAGGAGATGATACAGGTTTAAATTTTGAATCGGAAAAACAAGCTATTACATCTTTAAAAGATTATGCAGATGTTAAATTTATCGGTTGGCAACCTAACAAGAATATTGATGACTTAAAAACTGAAATTGTCCAAACTATTTCTTGCCAAAATGGCTGGGATATTTTATTTTTTGCAGGACATAGTAATGAAACTGATTTGACTGGTGGTGAATTAGGTATTGCTCCTCATGTAGCTTTATCAATTTCGGAAATCGAACCCGCTTTAATTACTGCTAAAGATAGAGGATTACAATGTGCTATTTTCAATTCTTGTAATGGTTTGAGTATTGCTGATAAATTAATTGATTTGGGTATCAGTCAAGTTGCGGTAATGCGTGAACCGATTCATAATCAAGTAGCAGAAGTATTTTTACCCCGCTTTTTGCAAGCTTTGTCTGAATATAAAGATGTTCATGAATCGTTGATTTTAGCAGCACAATATTTAAAAGTAGAAAAGAATTGTACTTATCCCAGTGCATATTTAATTCCTTCTTTATTTCGGCATCCAGGAGCAGAGTTATTTCGTCTTCAACCTACTTTTATTAATCAAGTAATTGAAAATTTAGTTCCTAATCGTCGAGAATTAATTGTAGTTTCAATTTTATTGATTATTAGTTTGCTGTTACCAGTTCAACAATTTTTATTACAGCGTCGGATATTATTACAAGCTATTTATCGTCAACTTACAGGACAAGTTGCTGCTACAGTTGCAACTGTAGAAAATCCCCCAGTTCTGTTGATAGAAATTGATGCAAAGTCTATTGAAAAAGCTACAATTTCTAACCCTAACCCGATTGATCGTAAGTATTTAGCAAGTTTGATTGATAAGTTAACAGCTAATCAAGCTCAGATTATAGGTATTGATTATTTATTAGATAGACATCAAGGAGAAAGCGATCGCATTCTTGCTAATTCTATCAAAACTGCTGTAAAATCAGCAAAACCGACATTGTTTGTTTTTGCTGGAACTGCAAATCAAGATGGTCAATGGTTACGGGTATTACCTAATATTGCTAATCTTAATTGGAGTTTAGAAGGTGAAATTGAGATTTTACCTGGATATATGCAATTAATACCTGAAGATAATTCTCAATCCTCAATTTGGAGTTTTTCAGGTTTATTAACTATTAGTCATAAATTACAACAATTTCCTAATGCACCACAACCTAAATTAGATAGTCAGCAAGATTTTTCTCTACAGATGAGGAATCTTCTTTATCCTCAAAAAGAAAATCAGCCTAATATGCTCACATCTTTAATATCCAAAAGATCCCATTCTCAACCAATTACAAGGTTAAGTTACTCACTGCATCAAATGTGGATGCACCCAATTATTGATTTTTCTATTTCTCCTCAATCAGTATATCAAAATATTCCTGCATGGCAATTATTGGAGAATCAAAATATTCCTAAAAATCTCCAAAATTTACAAGATACAATAGTAATTGTTGCGGCAAGATATGAAGAAGCTGGATTATCTTATCCAGGTGAGGATAATATTTTAATATCAAACTTTCCTGCTATTAAATATTGGCGTGATCAAGAAAATCCCATGAATCAAAGCCAAATATTAACAGGTGGTCAATATCATGCCTACATGGTACATCATTTACTTACTAACAGATTAGTTATTCCCATTCCTGATTTCTGGATGGTGGGAATAGCTATATTCATAGGTAAAGGTTTAAATTTATATTTAGTCCTATATTTAGTCTCCAGAAACAAATCTCCTCAACTGCAATCTTTAATCCTAGTCACTATAATTACAGGGATTTATGGTTTAATAAGTCTACAAGTATACATTTCTGCAACTGCAATTTTATTACCTTGTCTGTTACCTTCTATAACATTGTGGTTTTACATTATATCGGCGATTGTGGAGCAAAAATATGATCAATAAATCTTTTTTATCTAGGGCAATGTCTAGAGTAATTTTATCATCTCTGGTTTTTAGCACTTTAGCTATTTTACCAAATCAAGCGGTTATTGCCCAGAAAAATCCCCAGAAACCTACTTCTTTTTGGGGTAATATATCCCAAATTCTATTCTCTAAAAAACCACCCGTAAAACCACGTAAAGGAGGTTCTCGTGGTGATATCTGCATAATTTCCCCAGATGTTCCTTCTGAAACTAGAATTATTTGGAGCGATCGCCCTTTATTTGCGTGGCAAGGTAAAGTAATAAAAATACAACTGACTGATCTGAATAATAATACTGTTATTTTCAGTGAGAATGTAGAAAATACTCAACAACTTACTTACACAGGTGAACCACTGCAACCAGGCCAAACCTACAAGTTAGATATATTTCTTGGTGAAAGTCCAGCAGCATTTGTGGAATTTCAGATTATGGAGAGTGAAGAAAGCAACAACATTACCGCAGCACTGAAGACCCTAGAGAATAAACTACAAGCAAAAAAAAGTAATCCTGAAGCGATCGCTCTTGCTAAAGCTAACTACTTTGCTAAGTTGGGTCTGTGGTCAGATGTGCTACAGCAAGCATACTCAGTACAAAAACCCTCTCCTGAGTTAGATAGGATGCTCAAAGAAATTCCTAAGCAGTTATGTAAACAGCCAAAATCAGATAGATTGTAGGGGATTGTAGGGTGCTTTAAGTTGTTACGCAGCTAAATTGTACAATCCTAATATAGCTAGATTTTGTGGTGCGGGCATCCTGCCCGCTATAATTATACAAATTAAATGCAGTACAGCTTACTACTGCATAAATCCTGTAAATAAACAGATTGTTCA
>JBJTTJ010000238.1:0-8888 GCA_046080125.1 Cuspidothrix sp. | reverse complement strand
GCATCTACTCTACCGCGCAGAGTTGCCAATTCAGCAGAATATTCTTCTTGCAAACGCTGTAAGGTGGCTAAATCTTGCTTGCTCACCATGTCAGCAGTAGCAGTAGCAATGAGTTCGTTAACGCGGTCTAAACAGGCGTTCAAACCAGCCGCAAATTCATAACGACTCAAAGCCCGATTACCACGGAAAGTACCGTTAGGATAACCAGCGATACAACCATAGCGCTCAACTAAGGACTGTAATGCTTGAAACGCCCAGTCTGTGGGTTGTACGTCGGAAAACTGAGAAACGGATGTTACTTGACCCAAGCTAGTTTCTTGGGAAAGTTGAGAAACGCCAGTTACTTTTTCGTTAGCTTCACCAGCAAAAGCACTGTTACCAGCTAGTATGGTCAATGCAATAGCTGGACTGACTTTGAGGATATTCCAAAAAGCTTTTTTCATAAATTTCAATCTCTCTCACACCTATAGGAACTCAGGTTATGGAAAATCCCTTCGTGAAGGAACTTACACACAAATTGTTCTTTGACTATTGTACACCATAATTCACGTTTAACACAAGTCAATATCGAAATTTTATACTAAGCTGTTATTTGTTTATTATGGTAATCATAGAATTTACTATACTTCGTGGAGCAACAGCCTGTTTTTTTGGCGGTAAATCCCTAGAAAAAATCTGTCACTGCTGCTATTAGTACGACAGGTCGTAAATAAACTAAGTATTGCAGAACAGATTTCAGGCAAATGAAATACAACCTGGAATAATCAGATTTTCTGGTGTGAGTATAAGCTGTTGTGGATCTTAATGAAAATGTGGTATGTTTAATATGAGTTAGATGTAAATGTTACAGGCAAGATGCCTCTTAGATGTAAATTTAATTAGCGTGAGTTCGATGAACCTCACCCCAACCCCTCTCCGATGCTGAGAGAGGCTTATTAGTTTGTTTTTGGCTGCATATAATCGAGTTTTAAGCCTCTCCCCGTTGCGGGGAGAGGTTTGGAGAGGGGTTATATAAATTTGTCGAACTCACGTTTAATTATCGAGAAGCAAGTTGTGGGTCTGCCCAAATTTCGCCTCTCGCACCAAAAGTTACAGCCTGATCCCTTTCTCCAGTAACATCGGCCGTTTTACCATCATTGGCCACTTGGATCAAAGGCCAATTTTCTTCGCCTAATTCCCCAGCACGGAATAAGACATTTTTAGGTTGTTTTTTACTCCAACCTAATAGAATGGCTATCTTCTCCCGATCATCTTTTGATTCTGCTGGATGAACCACATTAATATTATTTTGCTGACGATCCCAAATAACAGCTTGATCTGTAGCATCTGTGGTGTTGAAAATAGCAACAAATTTGCGTGCTAAAAAGCGATCGCCTTTTTCAGACCAACTCACAGGCACTAACACTCCGATCTTACCATCATTGTCAATATCTTCTGACACACTAGCCTGTTTATTTAATAGGGGATCACCCATCACATTAGTTGATGTCATCACCCGTAACCGCTTAGTTTGTCTGTCCTCTACAAACAACACGCTATTAACCCGGCTATTGTGCATTTCCGGTTTCACTTCCATTTGCACTCGGCTGTAAATTGCGTATCTACCATCAGGAGAAACCACGGGAATACTTCTGTAATATCTGATACCGCCACCCCTCACCCCAACCTTTTCCTGAGTAGTCATGATCCATTGCCAGGGTATAGGATGGGGACTACCTATGGGATCATTTTGTGTCATTTCTGATTCGTTTGGCTGTTCACTCACAGGTATTTCCGCGTTTCTTGGTGTCACAGTTGATGTTGCTAAGTCTTTTAATTCAGAACCCACATTTTCTCCAGCATTTCCCCCCCCGTCTTTTGCATTTCTCAGTTTCTGAATTAAATTAGTCTGACTAACAGATGTTTGTCCTTGATTTTGTGCTACATTCACTATTAATGATGTGGTTTTGCGAACCACATTAAAACTATCTACTTTTGCACCAGTAATAACTTTATCGGTTAGTAATGTTTGTACTCCTTCACCAATAGATATTTTTCCTGTTTGAGAATTAACTTCAGCAAATTGTAAATTCAGTTTGCTGAAATCCCCTCTATCTGCCAATTTCGCATCAGACTTCTCATTTTTTGAACTAATCTTTTCTACTTCCGATTGTTTCGCAAAACTAGCATGAAGAGACACTCCTGCCAGGGGTAAAATGATAATAATAAGAGCAATGTATTTGATAAATGGTTGAACACGGAACCATCCTGACACCAAACGGGATTTAAGCATGATGAAACTCTCTAGGGGCAGTTGCTAAGTGTGGGCAGTATTTATACAGGAATGGGAAAAGTTAAGTAGATTGACGTTAAGAATTTTCCTGGGGATAATGCAGGAGGTGGGAAGTTTCCAGGGGGGAGGAAAAAGGGTTTTAGGCTTGTTTACTTTTCTTTACACTGGTCTTATTTTGCAAACCTAATCACGAATATAATCTGTATTAGCAAACCACAAGAGTTTACAAAATAACTTATGTAAGTGTTCATGCTATTAAAATCCCTCCACTTCCAGCCAACTTCAATCTATTGGATGCACAATCAATAATAAACAAAAAAATTAAACTCAAGTAACCAAATTTACAAACTGCAATATACACTGGTAAATGCTGCGATTAAGCAAGCACAGTTTATTGTTAACTTGGACAATGATGGGATAATTTTGATTTAGTAGCCAGACAGATACCTGAGTGTAAAATACAGATAGACAAATAAAATCTATCAATAGGAGATGCAATTGGCAGTAGTTTGACTAATTACCCTATAATTATAGCTGATAACGTTATTTTCCTCAACCAATAGTCAAGACTATATCATCAAACTATAAAAATTTATCCCCCCTGGCCAAAAACGCTAAACATAACTCTATTAAGATAGGGATTAAGTCGCTTGTCAGTGATGAGGAACATACTTACCATTGATGCATGACTCACGACAGATAATTAATAATTAATAACTAATGAAAGTAGTATTTTTTGGCACTCCTGATTTTGCCGTTCCCACCTTACAAAAACTACTGGAAAACCCAGAATTTCAAGTAATAGCAGTTGTCACACAACCGGATAAACGCCGAGAGCGTGGTAATAAACTGACACCTTCACCAGTTAAGATTTTAGCTACAGAGCATCATATCCCTGTTTGGCAACCGGAGAAAATTAAAAAAGATGATGAAACTTTAACACAACTCAAGCAGATACAAGCAGATGTCTTTGTCCTTGTTGCCTACGGACAAATTTTGTCCCAAAAAATACTAAATATCCCTAAACTGGGTTGTATTAATGTGCATGGTTCTATTTTACCCCAGTATCGAGGGGCTGCCCCAATTCAGTGGTGTATATACAATGGGGAACAAGAAACTGGGCTTACAACCATGCTGATGGATAAGGGCATGGATACAGGGGATATGCTTCTTAAAACAATTATACCTATCGAGTTACTTGATAACGCTCAAATTTTAGGCGAAAAATTAGCTGTTATTGGTGCGGATTTACTCATAGAAACTTTATACAAAATAGAACGGCGGGAAATTACACCCATTCCTCAAGACCATACTACTGCAACCTACGCATCTTTAATTCAAAAGCCAGACTATAACCTAGATTGGACAAGGAGCTCCATTCAATTACATAATCAAATTCGCGGTTTTTATCCCCACTGTACCGCCACCTTTCGCAACCAACCAGTAAAAATTACTGCTACTATTCCCATTGAATCTAAGTATATTAACGGATTACCACAGCAGTTAAAACAAAAAATAGATAACATATCTAACCTGTCAACCATATCAGGTCAACCGGGAGAAGTGGTGAATATCACCAAAGGTTTAGGGGCAATTATTCAAACAGGGTCAGGTTTATTGCTGCTGCGAGAAGTGCAACTAATAGGTAAACGTCCCCAGTCAGGATGGGATTTTGTGAATGGTACAAGGTTAACACTGGGTGAGGTAATTGGGAATGGTTAACACCTGTCAGTTGTTGGTTGTTAGTGGTCAGTTGTCAGTTGTTAGTTGTTAGTTGTTAGTAGGAAAAATATTTCTGCTCCCCTGCACCTTAATTTTCATAGAATCGGCAAGTATAACAAGGGCCTGCTGGGTTAACTGCACAACGGATAATTTCGGAGTGAGCATTAAAATTACAGGTAGCATCACCTATAACCCAACGTCCCTCAAATAAACTTTTTTCTTCTGGTCGGTTGGCTTTTTGTACGTAAATGGCAATATTATGTAAACTGTAGCGTCCTGCTTTTAATTGGTATCTGTGACGACGCTCTAGAACTGCGTAGGTTTTACCGTCAACATCAAGATAGTTACCCGGTTGAGGTGTCCAATCGAGTTGTAGTTTTCCCAGAGATTGACGTGGGTGCGTCAAAATTACCTCAGTGGGTAACGAGTTTAAGTCCATGATAAGTTTATGTTATCCGTTTTACTCATAAAGTATAGTATCTTAATATTTTTGGCAATTTTTTACCAGATATAGCGGTATGCACTTGAATGAAGTACAGAATTTACCTAAAAAACTATACGCCAAAGGACTTTCAACTCTGTTCCCTGAAATGCACAAAAGCTTGTCGTAATTTTTATACTATGCACATTCAATTACTAACAAAAGATAGATAAGTTGTATTAGCGGTGGTATAACGCGGCATTAATTAAACTTATTGTGCTTTAAAAAAAGAAGTAACATTAAAACGTTATTTAACAGTCAACATTTCATCATAATTTGATAAAGATGAAATAAAATATAGAAAATTAATAATGGGTATGATAGATGACCAGGAAAATATAACTATTAGTTTGCATATCTTTACAAATCACCATATTTAGTAAAGAGTTATTTGGGTAAACACTAAATGGCCATGTTGCTGATTACAACTAGATAGCAGCGATTTTAGTAAATGAATTGTCCAAAGTGTCTATTACATTGTTTAAAGTTATGTAGCCTTTTGCTTACAAGCCATCAAGCCCTGGGGTAAACTATGCCTTGATTATGATTATTCCACTCCAGAAGAACACCCGAAAGGAGCAGTTTTTTCAATGTCTCATACCGTAAAAATCTACGACACCTGCATTGGCTGTACACAATGCGTTCGCGCTTGCCCCACCGACGTACTAGAAATGGTTCCTTGGGATGGCTGTAAAGCTGTTCAAGTGGCTTCTTCTCCTCGCACCGAAGACTGTGTGGGTTGTAAGCGGTGTGAAACTGCTTGCCCCACCGACTTTTTGAGCATCCGCGTTTATCTAGGTGCTGAAACAACTCGCAGCATGGGCTTGGCTTACTAAGAACTGCTAAATTCTTAGTGTTTTCATAGCTGGGGAATGAGGAAGGGAAAATTCTTCCCTCGTTTCTCAGCATTTTTGTTGTTAGTTGTTGGTTGTTGGTTGTTGGTTGTCAATCTCCGCTTATCTATTCCACGAACTATACTTAGAATTTAATCATCCTGAAACCGGAGTGGTTTAAGCAATGTGTGGAATAGTTGGATATATAGGTACTCAGGCAGCGACGGATATTTTACTGGCTGGATTAGAAAAATTAGAATATAGAGGTTATGATTCGGCAGGAATTGCCACTATTTGGGAAGGTGATGTCCATTGTGTGCGGGCCAAGGGCAAATTGCTTAACTTGCGTTCTAAACTGGAACAACTTGCTACTCCTGCTCAAATTGGTATTGGTCACACGCGCTGGGCAACTCATGGTAAACCTGAAGAATATAATGCCCATCCTCATTTAGATACGTCATTGCGGGTAGCGGTGGTACAAAATGGGATTATCGAGAATTATCGAGAGTTGCGAGAACAACTAAAAGCATTAGGACATGAATTTCGTTCGGAAACAGATACAGAAGTGATTCCTCACTTAATTGCTGAGTGTTTGAAACATAGTTCTGAAAATACACTTTCTCCTTCGATATTTTTAGATGCGGTGCGAGAAGCTGTGGGTCAATTAGAGGGGGCTTATGCAGTGGCGGCTATTTCCGCAGATTTCCCGGATGAAATGATTGTGGTTCGCCAACAAGCTCCTTTAGTGATTGGTTTTGGTCAGGGTGAGTTTTTCTGTGCTTCTGATACGCCGGCAATTGTTGCCTATACCCGCGCTGTATTGCCCCTAGAAAATGGGGAAATTGCCCGTTTGACTCCTTTAGGGGTGGAGGTATATAACTTCTCTGGAAATCGCTTGAAAAAGCATCCCCGGACTTTGAACTGGAATCCCATCATGGTGGAAAAACAAGGTTTTAAACATTTTATGCTCAAGGAAATCTATGAGCAACCGGGGGTAGTGCGGGATTGTTTGGAGGCTTATTTTCCTGCTAGTTCGGAAAGACCTGTAAATTTAGGTTTACCAGAGGAATTTTACGCAGATTTAGAACAAATTCAAATTGTGGCTTGTGGTACAAGTTGGCACGCGGCGTTAGTGGGTAAATACTTATTAGAACAATTGGCAGATATTCCCACACAAGTACAATATGCTTCGGAGTTTCGTTATGCACCAGCACCGCTAACGCCCCATAATCTGACTATTGGGGTGACACAATCCGGGGAAACGGCGGATACTTTAGCAGCTTTAGGGATGGAAAAAGAACGGAGACAGGGTAAAGATGCTAAGTATCAAGCGCGACTTTTGGGAATTACTAACCGCCCGGAAAGTAGTTTGGGAAATATGGTAGCAAATATTATCAATACCCATGGGGGAATTGAAATTGGTGTGGCCGCGACGAAAACTTTTGTGGCGCAATTGATGGCGTTTTATGCTTTGGCTTTAGATTTAGCTTATCATCGTCAGGCAATTAGTAATTCAAGATTTCAGGAAATTCTCACAGGTTTACGTCAGTTACCGGGGGAAATGGAAAGGATTTTAGAAACTCAAGAAAGATATATTGAACATTTGGTGCATGATTTTTCAGAAACAAAAGATTTTATCTTTATTGGCAGGGGAATTAATTTTCCCATCGCCTTGGAAGGGGCTTTAAAGTTAAAGGAAATTAGCTATATTCACGCGGAAGGTTATCCTGCTGGTGAGATGAAACATGGACCGATTGCTTTGTTAGATAATAAAGTTCCTGTTGTTGCGATCGCTGTTCCTGGTAATGTATATGAAAAGGTAATTTCTAATGCCCAGGAAGCTAAAGCTAGAGATTCCCGTTTAATTGGTGTAACCTCTGTGCAAGATGGGGAAGCTGCGGAGATTTTTAATGATTTAATTCCGGTTTCGGAGGTGGAGGAAGTTCTTTCACCTATTCTCACGGTCATACCATTGCAATTGTTAGCTTATCATATTGCGGCGCGGCGGGGTTTGGATGTAGATCAACCTCGTAATTTAGCCAAGTCGGTAACAGTTGAATAAATTATAATTTGCAGGGGTTTAGCACTTCTAAACCCTTGTATTTTCATAATTACAAAATTTTCTTTGTTCACTAATACTGTCCTGTAGTAATGTTTTGCAGCAAAAGGAGGCTAAGTTGGAAAGATCAGAAATTGAAAGTTTAGCTCGTATTAAGTTACCTGCAAGTAGTGAAAATATCGAAATTCATACTGAATCTGGTATTAACAAACTGATTCTGATTAGATTAGTTTTGAATAAAAAGGATCTGAATTCTTTTCTCAAAAATGCTGGATATATAAAACCATTAAAACAGGGATTTCGTCCGTTTACTTCCGAAGTGGGATCAACAATTTGAAACCGATGTAATAACAGGTAAACTAGATGGGTTAGCAGAAAAAGCCTTAAAACATTTACGAGAGGGAAACTGCACTGACCTGTGAAACATAGAGCTACCCCCGATTTTTGGTACTATTATCGACAATTGCCCCCCCACATTCAAGACCTTGCCGATAAATGTTATAATTCCTTGGAACGGACGGGGACAATCAGAACGCGGATTAAAAGTTCCTAATGATATAAAGAAAAGGTTTGAAGGACTTAATCAAAGATAAAATTGGGAAATAATTTATGTTATTAGGCGATAAAAAAGAATTTGCTCTAGAATGTGTAGTAAATCCTACAGAAAACGATTCACAAGAATATTTATTTGGACATATTGCTCTTTGGGCTGGAGAATCTATTATAGGAGATTTTTCATTGACAGTAATACTAGATGTTCCTTATACTTACTTTAAACAATCTTTAACGGAATGTGGACAAAGAAAAGATCCAATTTTGATGAAAATGACTGCTGTAGAGTCTTGGAATTTTCTCGATTCTGCTCTATACGGTGATAATAGCGAATTTCATTGGAGTTCGGAGCAACTAGAGGAAAAATATAGAAAATTTTGTATATGTCCAGGTTTTTCTGAAGCATTTGATGGAGAAACAGCTTTCCTGATTGAAGATGAACAAGAAGAACGATTTATCTGGAAAGATTTTATGTCTGAATCAATTCATGAAGTTAGATTAAAATCTGAAACATATAAACATACAATCGAATCCTTTGTAGCTTGGTATTCCCATCTAAGCAATAGCGCAACCTAACATTAGTGTGATGTTAGTTTGCTGATCCTGTAGGGTGCGTTAATGAAATGTAACGCACCAAATTGATTATTATTCACCGTCATATAAAATATTCCAGTTATCCACAATATTAATTTTCCTCAATTAGATAAATTTACATTTATTTCATTTTATTTCATCATTACATCATTCTCCTATATTACCTCGCTACTCGCCTACGCGATCTTTTAGATCTCGAAAATCTGGAATATAGACTTTAGGCTAATTACTGACTGAGAGCGATCGCATGATCATAGATACTTGTAACTGGCGAAATATTCAACCACATCACCGATTGGGCATCAGGAGCGCGAAATGAGAGAACAGGTAAGCCAGAACAAAAAAGCTAACACTTCTGTCTCCATACCAACGCTA
>JBJTTJ010000237.1:0-3715 GCA_046080125.1 Cuspidothrix sp. | reverse complement strand
AATTCGATTTTGATTAAGTTGAATCAAATCGGTTCACTAACTGAAACTTTGGAAACCATTGATTTAGCCACTCGCAACGGTTTTCGCTCAGTAATTAGCCATAGATCAGGAGAAACAGAAGATACAACAATTGCAGATTTAGCTGTTGCAACTCGCGCAGGTCAAATTAAAACCGGTTCTCTGTGTCGCAGTGAACGAGTAGCTAAGTACAACCGTTTACTGAGAATTGAAGATGAATTAGGCGATCGCGCCATCTATGCTGGTACTATTGGTTTAGGACCGAAGTAAGAGTTTGGGAGTTCGGGAGTTTGGGAGAGTCCCAACTCCTATCTCCCACATCTGTGCCTTCATAGATAACTTGTTAGTGCAAACCCTAATTAACTTGATAATCTTTACAACCAATAGCTGCTTCCGTATTGGCAGTATAGGGATTAACAGTGCATTTAAGACGATAATTATTAGTAAAAAATTGGCAATTATGACAAGGGACTTGGTGCATTTTGTGAGCAGTTTGTAAAGTATCTTTAGTTGCTGTCCATAAATTCACAAATATCAAAATAAGCACTGTCCAAGCAAGAACACAAGAAATTGGGACTAATAAAAGTTGTATCCCATGAATGAGGAAAGATAAAAAACTTAACACTGCAATTTCTAGTATAAGAAGAGAGTAGGAATTAATATAACTCCTAACTCCTTATTGGTCACGTCTACTTAAAGAAATATTAAGTTAAATTCCCCCATGACCTAATGCTATACCCGTGACTAGCATTCCCAAGACCAAGAAAGGCTGGGCGCTGGCTTGATATTTGACATCATTGGCGATGGGGTCACGCAGAAAATACATATCCTGGAAAGTGATTTGGGGGATGATTAACAATACCAAAATGGCGGCGTAGAGGTTTTCATGAATGCTGACGAGATAACCTGCGACCAAACCTTGAAATAAGTCAATCATGATCACACAAATTAAGGCCGCAGTCTGGACACCAAACATCACAGGTAATGATTGTAATCCTAATTGGCGATCGCCTTCAACACTCTTAAAATCATTGACAATAGCAATACCCAAACCTGCCAAACTATAAAATAAAGTGAGAACGACAATTTTCCAATTTAGTTCACCAAATAAAGCATGACCTGCCCACCAAGGTAAAGCAATATAACTCGCACCTAAAGCATAATTTCCTAACCAACCATTTTGTTTTAATTTTAATGGTGGTGCGGAATAGATATAGGCAATGAAACTACCAAAAACAGACAACAGTAAAACAGTAGGAGTTGGATGACCTGCCCATAAATCTAAGATATAGGCTACCCCATAGCCTAATAATAATAAAAACACGAATTGGCCAATTACTTGTTTTTCCGAAATTGCTCCCGAAGGAATCGGACGGTAAGGTTCATTAATTGCATCAATTTCCCTATCATAATAATCATTGATAGTTTGGGTATAACCTGTCAATAAAGGACCAGAAAGCAACATACACAGGGCAGACTTCAAAAAATTTTCCAAAGTCCAGGTGTAGTTCCCAGAAGAAGCAGCACCGCAGACCACACCCCAAATTAGAGGAATCCAGGTAATCGGTTTCATCAATTGCAAGCGGATTTTCCAAATAGAAGTTTCTCCAGCACTTGCACCTTTCATTCCTAGCAATTGCCGAGTTTTGCCATTGCGGTCTTCTGGGATTGTAACCTCTTGATTTAGAGCCTCATTAGGCTGAGAATTTGAGTTAATGGGAGTTGATTCAGACATAAGGTGTAATAGTGATTAGTGATTAGTAATAGGTAATTGGTAATTGGAAAAACCATTACCTATTACCTATTACCATTACCTAAAACGAAATTATCAAATAACTATTTTGAAACTTTGCCCCAGTGACACGCTTACCGCTTAAAGCTGGGGGGAGGAAGATATTACGCCTTTGATCTCCGGCTTCTACCGTGACTTCTGGACCTTGTTGGGTGAGATTGACTTGCTTTTTGTCAAAACCTGGTAGAAACAACCTTACTTGGCGATTATGTACGTCTATTTCCAGGGGTTTTGGTGCTTGTAATGCTTGTTCAACGAAGTTGGGTAAAGCATCTATTAGAGGCTGCCATTCACCATTGGAAACATCGGGAACGATGCTCACAGGTAAAGGTGCAAATTCTGTTGATAAATTAGTATTTTCCCCACCACTAACTAAGATTGCCCCACCAATAGTTAAACAAATTTGTTGAGCGCTTCCCCACAAATAGCGGCAGTTAGCCACATCAATAGGATCTGATGTTGTCACCAAAAAGGCAGCAACACGCTGGGGATTAGCTAAGGCCGCTTTACCTTGTTCGAGGAAATTATTAACTTGGTTAGTGGGTTGGGAAAAATTGTCAGCCGTCCAATTAAAATTAAACAAGCTACTAATTAAGGGTTGAATTAGGGGTGATTCAGAAATGGTCTTCCCTAAATCAGAGTTAATAAATAATTGCCGAAATCTTCTCACATACCAGCTTAAAGATTCTGGCATTCCCAGCATTCGCAAACTGCCAGTATCGCCTGTACCATCGTAAATAATTGCATCATATTTGCCACTGGCATCATATTCACGAATGGCATTGAGAGCGAGGGCGTTGTCCATCCCTGGTAATACTACCAGTTCTTGACCATAAACCTCTTTAAAAATTGGACTGCGGAGGTATTGTTCCTCTAGTTTTTTTAATTCTTCCCAGTTGCGTTCTAGCAGTACAGAGGCTTGAAACTGTACTGCGTGGAGATTGGGAGAGATTTCCTGGGGGTCAGGAGTTAGAGTAGTATTGAGTAGAATTGACAATGTTGGATCTGCTAGTCCTGCTAGAAGTACCCTTTTGCCTTGTGTTGCTAAACCAATGGCGGCGGCGATCGCTATCTTAGAGCGAGTTATACCGTTTTTGCCTAAAAATGTCAGTATCAAGGCCATTACTCGATTTCCAATTATCGCCTATCTTTTCAATTCCAACTTAGCACTCAACCAATCTTATTAGCCTCTGCTGTTAGTTATTTTGACTATGCTGGTTTAATTTCATCTGCAAAAAACCAGGTAGAGAAGTTGTCATCAAACTTGACCACAACACCGATACCATAGCCATCAGTCACTTTGTAGCCCTCGATAATGCCTATTTCTCCCAGTTTCTGAGCGATCGCAGAGGATACGCGATCGCGCAAACGAATCACCTTAACTTTCTGTCCGATTTCCATGATCTAGTTACAATACAATAATCTAAGTCTCAGTGTAGCGGAATCTGTCACTTTGTTTTCAGGCGTTGCATAAATGCGGGATGTTTTTTGGGTATGGAGACTTTTCATCCAATGTCTGTACAAGGGTTCTCAATAGACTTGTCCGAAAATTAAATGTGCGTTTTCTAAAACCCTTGTAGAGACGTTCTATAGAACGTCTCTACATTAATTCCCGGAAATGTCTAATATATGCAAAATTGTTTTTCATCCCAAAGCAACACCTGTTTTCAATGCTCATGGCTTAAAATTAGATCACTAAGCAAGTAACTATACACTAGAATTTCTAGCCATCACCCATAACTTTTTCCGCCACCCCTCAGTAAATATGTATCAAAATAATCCACCCCTATCACCCCAAAAAACCATGCCGACAATGTATGATTTACCTAGCGAATTAGTAGGAGAATCAGGATTGCCGGATGAATTTCATTGTATACAAGCAGATTTACTCAGTGAAACTTGTCA
>JBJTTJ010000236.1:0-24640 GCA_046080125.1 Cuspidothrix sp. | reverse complement strand
TGGTAGTCTTTTTTTGGAAACTTAATTGGAACACAATCGCGTCTGGCTAAGGCGTGAAAGTCTACTGAGGGATAACTGCTCCCATGCTCCCGTTGAAGTAGAAAGTAAAGTCTAGTTTTGTCTAGGTTTTATATAGCAGTTATGAAGATTAATCTTGCGAATTACTAATCCCCAAAACCAGTTAGGATCAAGGAAATGGGAATTTGGAGAAAAGTGTTTATGGATCTGGTTGTACTCCAGAACTGGCTAGATAATGCCTCATTTGCTGTCTTATTCTGTACGATGTTGGTGTATTGGGTAGGAGTAGCCTTTCCGAGTTTATCGCTGACAGCGACTTTGGGGACAGCTGGAATGGCGATCGCTAATTTATCTATTGCTACCCTATTAGCAGCAAGATGGATAGAAGCGGGTTATTTTCCTCTCAGTAATCTTTATGAGTCCTTATTTTTCCTCACTTGGGGAATTACTGCTGTCCATTTAATTGCCGAAAATAGCAGTCGTAGTCGTTTAGTGGGGGTTGTGACTGCACCTGTAGCCATGGGAATTACAGCTTTTGCTACTTTGACTTTACCATCAGATATGCAGGTATCCGAGCCTTTAGTACCGGCTTTAAAATCCAATTGGCTGATGATGCACGTTAGTGTGATGATGTTAAGTTATTCCGCTTTGATGGTGGGTGCATTGTTAGCGATCGCTTTTTTAATTGTCACCCGTGGTCAAAATATCCAACTACAAGGTAGTTCCGTGGGTACAGGTGGCTACCGAAGTAATGGTTACAAACTTCTCAAAGCTGGCGAGTTAGTTCTATCTACATCTGCCTCGGAAAATAATGGATTTTCTCGCATTGAAACCAATAACAACGGGAATAGCACGGCGGTTTTAGATATAGTTAGTACCACCCCCATACAAACTACTCAAACACTATCACCCCAACGGCTTAACCTGGCAGAAACCCTCGATAATATCAGCTATCGCATCATTGGCTTGGGATTTCCCCTCCTGACTATTGGTATTATTGCCGGTGGAGTTTGGGCTAATGAAGCCTGGGGTACTTACTGGAGTTGGGATCCCAAGGAAACTTGGGCATTAATTACTTGGTTAGTATTTGCTGCTTATCTGCATTCTAGAATCACTCGCGGTTGGCAAGGTAGAAAACCTGCAATTATCGCTGCTGCTGGTTTTGTTGTGGTTTGGATTTGTTATCTCGGTGTGAATCTTCTCGGTAAAGGTTTACATTCTTACGGTTGGTTTTTATAACTATATTTTCCCCCTTTTCTTGTGAGAAAGGGGAATTTTTTTTATCTTATAGCGGTATGCACTCGAATGAGATACAGAACTTACCTAAAAAACCATACACCGAAGGACTTTTAACTCTGTTCTCTGGGATGCACAAAAGCTTGTCAAAGTGTTCCCTGTTCCCTGTTTCCTGCCATATCTAGAGAAAGATTAAAATAAATAGGGATTTTTATAAAAAAATTATATTAGCTGTGTACATTCTAACTAGACAAACTTCCGTAATTTGATATAGCGATCCTAAATAAGACGTGAGGATTTTACCCCTTTTTCTTCCTCTGTGATCTCTGTGCCTCTGTGGTTTGTAAAAAAATCCCGTTCACAACTCAAATAGGAGTCCTATATGAAGCAATTTGTAATCTCTACTTTATTTATGTTTGCTATGCTGTCAACACGATACTTAATTGTATCTTCTGTTCTCTATTGGTTATTGTGGGTACGTCGTCCCCAATCTTGGGAGGTGCGTCGTCTACATGATTTAGATAGACGTAAGAGTAAAATCAAAAGTGAAATTAAATGGTCTATCTTTTCCTGTCTAATTTTTGCATTACCAAGTGCTTTTATTATGGAAATGATCGCCTTGGGACAGACAGAAGTTTACATAAATCCTATCGAATACGGCTGGTTGTATTTACCTTTGAGTCTTTTTATATATTTGTTTTTACACGATACTTATTTTTATTGGACTCATCGCTGGTTACATATTCCTAGTATATATCGCCGCTTTCATAAAGTACATCACGAATCTATTAATCCTACACCCTGGACTTCTTTTTCTTTTGATCCAGTTGAGAGTATTATTACAGCAATTATTATTCCTATTCTGGTTTTTATGATTCCCATTCATATTAGTATGCTGGGATTATTATTAATATTAATGACAATATTTGGGGTTGTTAATCATACGGGTTATGAAGTATATCCTCTGTCATGGATGCGGGGTTTTTGGAATAAACATTGGATTACACCAACCCATCATACCCTGCATCATCATAAATTTAATTGCAATTATGGTCTTTATTTTCGGTTTTGGGATAAGTTAATGAATACAGATGTGATGACACAGAGGTAAGTACAGCAGCAGATAAATCAACTACTTTTAAAACATTTTCTCATGACATGGACATCTCTGCACGCTCAAATACATCGTACCATCCGCGATCGCCATCTATTCAAACCTCAACACCGTCTATTAGTCGCGGTATCTGGTGGTCAAGATTCTTTATGTTTAGTTAAACTACTATTAGATATACAATCAAAATGGCAGTGGTTAATAGCTATAGCCCATTGTGATCACTGTTGGCGTGGAGACTCGCGGAATAATGCTATTCACGTCGAAAGCTTGGCGGAAAATTGGCGTACACCCTTTCATTTAGCAACCGCTACTAATATTATTAATAGTGAAGCTACAGCCAGAAATTGGCGCTATCAAGCTTTAACACAAATTGCTCAAGTTAATAACTATCAATATGTTATCACTGGGCACACGGCCAGCGATCGCGCGGAAACCCTGCTATATAATCTCATTCGTGGCACCGGTGCAGATGGTTTACAAGCTTTAACCTGGCAGCGTTCTCTCACAGAGAATATCCTCTTAGTTCGTCCCCTCTTGGAAATTACCCGCTCCCAAACCGCCCAATTTTGTCAAGACTTTAATCTCCCGATTTGGGAGGATTCCACAAATCAAAATTGGCAGTATTCTCGAAATCGCATCCGTCAACAGCTTCTTCCCTACCTGCAAACCAACTTTAACCCCCAAGTTGAAACTAACCTCGCCCAAACTGCCGAACTCTTACAAACAGAGGTAGCATATCTAGAAGAAATAGCCCACCATTGGCGGCTAGAAGCGACGGCAACCAGTCCAAATCCTGATTTTCAATTCAACCGAAGGATTTTGCAAAAAGCACCCCTAGCTATCCAACGCCGTGTGATCCGGCAAATGTTACAATCAATTCTCCCCGCATCTTCTAACTTTGAACACATTGAAAAGCTAACAAGGTTAATTACCGCACCCAACCGTTCCCAAACCGATCCTTTTCCGGGAGGGGCGATCGCCATTGTCCAAGACGATTGGATTTGTATTAGACAAAGGTAACTGAGTCGCTTCAGATCATGAGTTTGTCGAGTCATTGAAGTAAAAAGTAAGATCTAATCAATTAAAATTTTAGATCCCGGCCTTCTTAGAGAACTTCTAGGATCTGAATGAACAATTCTAATTTGGTAATTCCGCAGCGTTACGAATATTTGCCAAGGTTAAATTAGGAGAAGTTCGTTTTATTAAACCAGTTAATACATTACCAGGTCCAATTTCCACAACTTTTTCAACACCCTTTTCTGTTAGTTGTAATGAAATTTCTCGCCAACGGACTGAACCTGTCATCTGTTGGGAAAGTCGCTGTTTTAAAATGTCTGCTGTTATTGCGGGAACTGGGTCTACATTGGACAACACCGGAACAACTGCGGACTGAAAAACAACTGAGTCTAGAACTTCTTGAAATTCTGCTGCTGCTGCTTTCATTAAATGGGAATGGAACGCGCCGGAAACCTTTAATGGGATAGCCCGTTTGGCTTTGACTTGAGACATTACCGCTTGCACTGCTTCTGGAGTTCCTGAAATTACCACTTGGGCAGAACTATTATCATTGGCTAAAACTACATCGGGTGTTTGACTAATGACTGTTTCTAACTCGTTTCGGTCAAAGTTCATTAAAGCTGCCATCATTCCACCAGCAGCGCTATCCATGAGTTCAGCGCGGCGTTTCACTAGGTGGAGTCCAGCAGACCATTCAAACACCCCGGCCACATATAAGGCTATATATTCCCCTAGACTGTGACCTGCAACTAGGTCGGGTTGCTGTCCTTTTTCGCGCAAAATATCTGCAATAATACTTTCGATCACATATAAGCTAGGCTGGGTATAAATTGTCCGTGATAAGGTATCAATATCACTTTGACAGATATCTATCACGGACCAGCCCAATATTGCCTCAGCTTGAATAAATTTTTCTTTTGCAGAGGGTAGATTTAACAGGTCTATTCCCATTCCCATTACTTGAGAACCTTGTCCAGGAAACACCCATGCAGTTTTTGTCATTGTTTGTTAGTTGTTAGTTGTTAGTTGTCATTTGACTTTTGACTTTTGACTTTTGACTTTTGAATTGTTTATCTTCCCCATTGGAAAATGGCTGCACCCCAGGAGAGTCCAGCACCAAAGCCTGATGTGGCAATAATATCATGGCGTCGAATTTTTCCCGCTCGCACTGCTTCATCTAAGGCTAGGGGGATAGATGCGGCGGAGGTGTTACCATAGTTGGCGACGTTGCTGATGACTTTATTGGCGGGAATGTTTAAGCGATCGGCAACGGCGTTAATAATACGTTGATTTGCTTGATGTAATACAAGCCAATCTATATTTTCAACTTTAAGGTTAGCTGCAAATAGGGCCTTATCTATAATTTCTGGGACTTTTTGCACAGCAAAGCGGTAAACTTCTTTGCCATTCATGGTGATGGTGTGATATTTGCCTTGAGAGACAGTGATTTCTGGGGTGAGTTCCTTGGTTGAGGGCTGATAGGCGACGTTGAGGTGTGCGTTTTGAGAACCGTCGCTTTTGAGGGCAAATCCCAGCAAGCGATCGCTTGTATTTGCCTGTAATACCACCGCCCCAGCCCCATCACCGAATAATACACAACTACGTCTATCTTGCCAATCTACCCAGCGAGAGAGGATATCTGCGCCAATTAAAAGTACATTTCTGTAAACACCGGTTCTGATGTATTGGGCGGCTGTGACTAAACCAAAGACAAAGCCAGAACAGGCGGCTGTTAGATCAAAGGCAACAGCTTTATTCGCGCCTAATTCTGCTTGAACTTGGCAAGCTGTTCCAAATAGATCATCAGGGGTGGAGGTGGCCAGCAAAATTAAATCTATATCTGCTGCGTTAATACCGGCAGATGCAATGGCCTGTTGACTAGCAGCAGTAGCTAAGGATGTGAGGGTGTCAGGAGGTAATGCTAACCGCCGTTGTTTAATCCCGGTTCTGCTAGTGATCCACTCATCGGATGTGTCTACCAGCAAGGTTAGGTCTTGATTATCTAGACAGGTGGTTGGAGTTGCTGAACCACTACCTGTAATTGCTAGGCCACTATGAAAAAAATTTTGCACTCTTAATCTCCTCAATTGTCAGTTGTTAATTGTCAATTGTCTTGTTTGTAAGCATTAATAACGAGTACCAATGACAATCCCAATTTTAGATTTGAGATTGGGGATTTTAGACTGATAAAAAGTTGTCTTTATTGATCTAAAATCCGCCATCTAAAACTGGATGACAAGTGACAAATGGCTATTAGCATATATCTTCACTCTATCGAGAAGTAATTGCTAATTGCTTTCTTGTTGTAGAATTTGATATTGGGATTGGAGTCTTTCTAACACCTGATTATCTACAGCTTCTTTAGCCATGCGAATGGCACTAAATATAGATGGTGCTTGGGAACTACCATGACCAATAAAACAAATACCGCTAACACCTAACAGCAAAGCACCTCCATGTTCAGCGTGATCCATACGCTGCTTAACGCGCTTGAGGTTGCGTTTTAAAATGGCTGTCCCAATTTGACCATGTAATCCTTGGGGTAATTCTTCTCGGAGAATTTGTAGGATTACGCCTCCAACTGCTTCAGCAAACTTTAATAGAATATTTCCCACAAAGCCATCGCATACAATTACATCAAATTCACCAGATAATACATCACGTCCTTCAGCATTACCAGTAAAATTAATTTGAGTATTTTCCCGTAGTAATTGGTGAGCGCGGAGAGCTAATTCGTTACCTTTAGTGTCTTCTTCGCCAATATTCAATAAACCTATTTTGGGTTGTTCAGTCCCCAAAACATACTGACTGTAAATTGAACCCATGACTGCAAACTGTTCTAAAAATTTAGGGCGACAGTCTACATTAGCACCCACATCCAGGATCATCACGGGTTTCCCGGCTTTGATAGTCGGAAATACTGTACCAATTGCTGGACGATCAATTCCTGGTAATCTTCCTAAGCGTAACAAAGCTGAGGCCATTGCTGCACCAGAATGCCCAGCAGAAAATACGGCATCTGCTTGTTTATTCTTGACTAAATTCATCGCTACGTTGATGGAAGCTTGCCGTTTACGTCTAACTGCATTGAGAGGCTCTTCATCCATAGCGATCGCTTCCTGGGCAGGAACAATCTCTAAATTCGCCATATTTGTTTTTGGCGGTATCACAGCCTCAATTTGTTGGGGATCACCAACCAATAGTATTTTCACACCCAACTCTTCTTTCGCCCGCAGTGCGCCGGCGACGATTTCAGTGGGTGCATGATCTCCCCCCATTGCGTCAATTGCGATCCTTACACCAGTCGATCCCATTGCTCCTAGCTCAAAGAAACCTTACAAATTTTATCAGATCGTCATAGTTAAAAATTATCAATTCTCAAAAAACAATCATAAAATTAGAGAATTCAACACTGCAACAAATTTAAAAAATAAAGCGATTAAACTAAGCGTGTTAGCCTGTGGACTAGATAGTGTGATACAGCGTGTAGAAGTGCCGACACTTCTGGGGTGAAACAGGAAGAAAAAATCAGCTTTTGTGAATTGTATCGGATAATTAACCCGAACCTAGGCAAAACAGAACGAAAGTAGGGGTAATTGATGAATTACCTAAAAGCAAATAATCAGGGTTGTCAGTCACATCTTGCGTAAATCCTATAACCATAGGAGAAAATTTAGTGATTCAGTTGGCATAGGGCAAGGTAACAGTTAAAGTTATAGAAGTTACTTGAATGCTAAGTTATCAGGAAGTATATTTTCAGGCTTGATACTTCATGTCCAGGATGCTCTACGGTACGATGTAAGTTATGTCATATCATGATTCTGTCCTATTACAAAAAATTTCTATCTCTATTTATCAATCAATTATTGCTATTCAACAACAGCAACCAGATTTATTGATTGCCAAATATCGAACTATTAATTGGCAAATACCCGCAAATAAATCGGCGTTAATTAGCAAATTTATAACTATACTTAGTCAAACTCAAACATGGGATGAACTATTACAAAAACTGCAATCATCTCTGAAAGCAATTCTTGTATCTGAGGCTTTTAATTCCACAATAATATTAGATCTAATCGCCTCTATTGGGCAGTTAAATTCTGAGAATCATCAATTAAATAATACCCATTCTCCTCTACGTCAATCTTCAGCAATGGCTGTTTTACTTTTAGATGCAGAAAATTTACAACTTAATCCCCATACAGAAAAGTTTTTAACTACAACTTGCACCTATCCATTACAAGTAAAAATTGCTTTTGCTAATTGGTCAAATCGGGGTAAATTAGATATAGAATTACATGAACGTGGTTATGATCTAATTCATGTTCCTGCGGGTAGGGATAATGCTGATGGCAAAATGATTGCAGTGGGTTCTTCTATTCATGAACGTTATCCTCATGTGCAAGAAGTTTTTGTTTGTTCATCAGATAAAGTAATGACTAATTTATGCAATACCTTACAGCAAAATGGCATATTAGTCTATCATGTCACTCAACAAGGGGAGAATATGAAAATATTCAATACTGCTACTAGTTCAACTATTAATTATTCACTCAAACCTTTGCCAGATATACCACCTATAGAGCAGTTCATTCCCCAAGTAAAAAGTTTAATTAAATTAGAGCAAAAACAAACTGCTAATTATTGGATTAAACTTTCTCTACTATCTAAACAGTTCAAAAATAAACATCAATTAACTATTAGCCAAATTCTAGACCATCACTTCCCTAATCAAAAAGCTAAAGATGTATTCATGCAATATCCATCTGATTTTGTAGTTCATCAAATTGATGAGAAATCAGAATTATATATTACACTATTTCAACAGTATGTAGAAAAGTCAGAGCAGCTTGAGAATGATGCATATTTATCAACAAATTCACAAGTATTATCTACTGTTAATTCTGCCGCAGATTTAGAGCAAGTAATTAGAAATATTTTGATTGAAGTCAATAGTGTAGATAATCATAAATCCGTGGATCTTAGTATTTTAGGGAGTAAATTTTATCAGCGATATCGTAAACCAATCACAGAGCAAATTAAAGAATTACATATTGGGGATAGTTTTGTAAAATTCATTCGTTCTTGTAAATCTTTACAAATTCAGCAGGTAGGTAATAGATGGGAAGTGAATGTGAAAAGGTCGGAGCTATGATTTGTGTGATTTTAAGAATAGGTGGATAACTGCTTTGATAAAATAGATAGGTCTAAGCTATTCAAAATACTAGTTTTTATTGGGCGTTTTTCGTCCCAAAAAATCAAAGAAGAGTAGAAATCAATTGCTAATGGTGAAATTAGCATTTCAAATGTTTTGTACGCAGTTTTTTCATCATCAAAACCAAGAAAATAAACAGTATCATCAAAAATAATCGGTTTACTTTTATATGTTTTAATTAGACGAAAATTTAGTTTTTTGTATAATCCACAGATTGCAATTTTCCAAGGTAAAAAGGTATAAGATCCCACTCCAAAAATCGAAAACCGAGGATTACCTTGATAGATTTTACTTTTTCTAGCGTCTAAATATTTAGCATGAGTTTCTAAATATCTCCATGTCTTTGGAGCTAAATCTTGTATTGTTGTAGTTGATTCACCAATAAATTTTTGTGTAACTAATACATATCGAGTAATTATTTCTGTGCGATTATGAGCTACATCAGAACCTTTAATTAGAGGAAAAATATATTCTTCTTCAATATCAACAGTTTCTCCTAAACCATTTATCAAAACATTATCAATTTTACGCAATTCCATAATTTTTGAACAGTCATGCTTAATACCAGAACGCCATTTTGTTGCTGAATTTGGTTTATATAAATAACTTAATTTGTTAAAAGAATTCAAATCTCTAATTAAAATATTATATTGATATCCTATGCGATAAAAATTAGTTTCTTCTAAGTTATCAAACACATCACAGAAATAGTTTTGTGATTGGTCATCAAATTTACAAAATAATAAACAAGCATCAACGTTAGCATGGAAATATTTCTGGGAATCTATCTTATAAATTGCACAATAGGCAAGATTTAGTTTATGTTTTTGGATATAGCTTAATATTTTTCTGGCAACAGAAGTTTTACATAACATGGCAAGACAAGCATCATGCTGATGCAGGGCTTGAACAGTTTGAATTAACATCCATTCGGAAATATCAAAATTGCTTTTTCCTGTGATTGCATCCAAGCCTATATGATGGTTAAAATTATTTTTTTGAGGTAGATTTTTACCTCCAATCAACCCTTGTTGAGAGTTAGTTACCCAAGGAAAATTCCCTAATACTAGGATATTTTTATGAAATTCTTTAGTCAATGATCCCCAATCAAAACTAAAAAAATCTCCCTGTGTAATATGAATTTTTTTGTTTTTTGATAGTTTTTCATCTTTACTAATTTCTTCTAAATAATTTGGGTTTATCTCCAGTCCAATAATCTTATTTGCGAGGTTAAATAAAGTTGTAGAAGCTTTAATGAAATTACCTATGCCACAAGTTGGCTCAAAAATCACATTAGGACTAATGTTAAGTGATATCAGTTTATGACAAATCTTTTCAGCTAACTCCAGTGGAGTCTGAAAATCTCCATATTCTATTTTTCTCTTAGAAGTTTGCGTCATGAATTTGCTCTATAAACGGCAATAACACCTTCTTCCTGACCAGCACGCTCAATTACTCTTCCATATTGCAGCCGCCATTGCAAAGCATTAGATATGGTTAAAAATCCTTGAAGTGGAGGTTTTAGGAGAATTTCATCTACTATATTAGCAGCCTCAATTTCATCCACAGGTAGGTTTCGATCTAATATAAATGCAATCAAGTCATCTGCATTGCCTTCATTTTCTAAAATGCTACGTATTCCGCGAGTCATTTGAAAATCTGCTGTTCTTTCAGAACTCACAAAAATGGTATTCAAAATACTCAATGTTGCAGTCCGATTTGTACTGTTATCTACTTTTTCGTAAACAAATATAATGAGGGAATATCCCAACCCGAAAATTTTCTGCCGCGCAGATTTGAAAGGACAAGATGACTGCGGTTGTTTAACGCTGGTTACTTTGATATCAACGAATAACCCAGGGAAATCAATTCCACTTGCTGAATTACCTTTGATAAAATCATATTTGTTCTGTAAATATCCTAAGTTGATTAACCCTTTATAGATGACTCCGGCAAGCTCAAAGATGTATTACACCCACAACACTGAGATTAACGGTATGATAGATATAGTCTGTAAAGAGATGTAAATATTGTGATGCTACAAGATAAAGTGATTGTCATTGTTGGTGCTACTGGTGGTATTGGTGCAACTTTAACTCGTCAATTAGCACCTACTGGGGCGCGGTTGGTACTCGCTGCTAGGAATAGGGAAAATTTGGCTGCATTAGCAAATGAATTGACGGCAAATATGCTGATAGTTCCCGCAGATATCACTCAACCCCAACAGGTGGAAGCATTGATTCAAACGACAATAGCCCAGTTTGGACAGCTTGATGTGTTATTGAATGTTGCCGGAGCGGGTATTCTCAAAGCCTACAACAATATTGAACCGGCGGATTTAGAAAAAATGCTGGATCTGAATTTAAAGGGCTGTTTTTACACGACTCAAGCAGCAGCTAAAGAAATGCAAAAACGCAAATCTGGCCATATTTGTAATGTGGTGGGTATTTTAGGCAAACATTCCATGCCGATGGCTGCGGCTTATTCTGCTTCTAAATTTGGTGTTGTTGGCTTTAGTAAATGTATGGCAGAAGAACTAAAACGGTTTGGCGTGAAAATGACGCTTTTTTATTTTGGGGGAATAGATTCGCCTTTTTGGGACAATATAAATTTAAAAGTAGATCGGAGTAAAATGCTCAGTTGCGAAACTGCTGCCAATGCGATTTTCTATGCTTTATCGGCTGAACCCCAAGCCATACCCATGGAAATTAATATTCAACCGGATAGTCACTTATTTTTCTAGTATGCAACAAATAACTTGTGATCATTAATCCTAGATTTTAAAAAAATTATGCTGCGAATTGATCACGTTCATTTCTATGTTGAAGATGCCCGTAAGTGGCGAGATTGGTTTGTATACTGTTTAGGTTTTCAAACTGTAAATGATAGCATTTGGACAAATCTTTTTGATCATCAAAAATCATTACATACTTGTACAGAAGTGGTAAGAAGTGAATCTATTTACTTTTTACTTTCTTCCCCTGTTTTACCTACTAGCCCTGTGGCGGAATTTTTGCGTCAACATCCTGCGGGTGTGGCTGATATAGCTTTTGCCGTTGATGACGTGGAAGCATTGATAGCAAGGGCGATTAGCTATGGGGCAAAAATTTTGCATCCGGTTGAAGATGTGGGATATTATCAGTATGCAAAACTTGCCGCTTGGGGTAGTTTACAACATACGTTAATTACTAGAAAACAGACGAAAATGGGAGAAATAGAAAATATTTTTTATGCTCCTATTAGTGCAATTGATCATCTGGTTTTAAATGTGGGTGTGGGTGAATTAGAAAAAGCTATTAGTTGGTATCAAAACATATTTGATTTTCAACCTCAGCAAACTTTTAATATTCAAACTGATCGTTCAGGTTTGCATAGTCAGGTAATGATTTCTGCTGATGGCAATGTACAGTTACCAATTAATCAACCAGCTTCACCCAATTCACAAATTCAAGAATTTATAGAGGTAAATCGAGGGGCGGGGATTCAACATATTGCTTTAAAAACTGGTAATATTGTTGATACTATCAGTCGCTTTCGATCTGCTGGTTTATCTTTTCTATCTGTGCCTGAAAACTATTATTATCAATTAGAACAGCGTGATCAATTTCCTCTTTCATCAAGAGAATTACAAGCTATTGCTGATCAGCAAATTCTCATAGATTGGCATGAAAATGCGCCATTAGGACAATTATTATTACAAATCTTCACTCAGCCAATTTTCACTGAACCCACTTTTTTCTTTGAGTTTATTGAACGTCGTTATCTGGCTCCGGGTTTTGGAGAAGGTAATTTTCGGACTTTATTTGAGGCAATTGAAAATGAACAAATTAAACGTGGTTTTGTGTAATTTATCGGGGATATTATTACCTCACCTGAATTCTTACACAATTGCCTTATGTGAGGCTGCGTTAAATAAATTTGGTGAAGAAAGGTGGGCCTCTTGCTCACCAAAATTTTATTGTGCGGAACGTTGAATATTTCCTGCTTTTACCCAACCTTCTTGATCTGTATCAGCAATGCGAATTTTTTGCCATTTTTTATCATCACTTTCTTCTAAAACAATTACTTTTTTATTACCTGCAACTCCACCGATGGCCGGAGAGTTGGCATTTGGTTCAGATCGCATACTTAACCCTTCCGGCCAAGTTACATTTCCTTTGTAAGCATTTGGTGGTATTGGTGTTTCCGTAGGTGTTTCCGTAGGTGTTGGGGTTGGTTCGGGGGTGGGTGTAGCTGATTTTTGGGATTGAGGTTTAGGACTGGTTTTAGGGTTTTTAGCGTCGCTGGCAGGATAATCATTAGCAAACATTGGTTTGGGGGGAGATACGGCGGTACGATTGACAAAATAGAGGGCAACCGTCAAACCAGTAGCCAATAAAACCGCAACAGCTAAAAAAACACCAAGTATAAATTTAATTAAGTTGGTCAACATATAGAGGAGAACAGAGAATAGGTGACAGGAAAAAGGGGAGAAACAAGAGACAGTAGTTCTTTTTAATTTTTAATTTTTAATTTTTAATTCTTCTCTTGACGTTGAATGCGTTGAGTTAGAGGGGTATATTTAGATGCTAGACGCGCTCTGCCGGCTGCTGCCCATTCTTGGAGTTTTTGAATTTGCTCGACGGCGGTTCGTGCCAGGGGGATAATTTGACTGGCGGCTTCCAAAATATCATCAGTTGTGAAGTCACGGTTTTGACTGAAGCCGATGTGCATGGCTTCAGTTAGAGTTTGCTCAATTTCCGCGCCAGAAAAATCGGGGGTTTCGTAGGCTAACCTGTCAATGTCATAACTGTTCAAATTATGGGGACGTAATCGGGATAAATGGACATTAAAAATAGCTTTTCTTTCTTCTTGGCTGGGTAAACCGACAAAGAAAATCTCATCGAATCGCCCTTTTCTTAGCATTTCTGGTGGTAAGGCTTGAATATCGTTGGCGGTAGCAACGACAAATACAGGGGAGGTTTTTTCGGCTAACCAGGTGATAAAAGTGCCAAATACCCGGCTAGTTGTGCCGGCATCTCCTTTGCTACCCAAACCAGAAAAAGCTTTATCAATTTCATCAATCCACAGTATACAGGGAGCGAGGGCTTCTGCTACTTGAATCATTTGTCGGGTGCGAGATTCTGATTCACCGACTAAACCACCAAATAATCGTCCTACGTCTAGGCGTAATAGGGGTAAATGCCAATGGTGAGCGATCGCTTTGGCAGTTAAGGATTTACCAGTTCCTTGGATTCCCACTAACATTAAGCCACGGGGATAGGGTAAACCATATTGTCGGGCTTTTTCGCCAAAGGAACCACCGCGCCGAATTAACCAATCTTTGAGATTATCTAACCCACCAATATCGGTAATTTCTTCAGTGGTGGGATAAAAGTCGAGGATTTGGGTTTGGCGGATAGTTTGCCGCTTTTCGGCCAAAACTAAATCTACATCTTCTGGTTCTAATTGTCCATGAGTTGCGATTCCCCGCGCTAATACCCGGCGGATTCTTTCTAAGGATAATCCCTGACAAGAACGAACTAAATCATCTAAAAATTTACCCTCTGGTGGGTTGCCAGTGGCCTGTAGCAATCTTTCTATTTCGCTTTTGATTTCTGGGGCGTTGGGTAGGGGAAACTCAACCACTGTCAGCACTTCCATTAAGTCATCGGGAATGGCGATACGGGGTGATAATAAAACAATATTTTTCGGCTGGGACTTCAACAGTCGGGCTAAATTACGCAGTTTGCGAGAAATAGCTACATCATCCAAAAAGCGATGATAATCACGCAAAATCAAGACCGCAGGTGCGGTGGGCGATAATTTTTCGATAAATTCTAAAGCCTGTAGGGGATTACGTTTTCCAAATCCTGCATCATTGGGATTTCCCTGATAACCGTCCACAAAGTCCCAAGTATACACGGGACGACTACCTTGATTCATCGCTTCTTCCCGAATGGCAGCTTCTACCCGTTCCTCTTCATAGGTGGGAATATAAATTACAGGATAACGGGCACGAAGTAATAATTTAAACTCGTCACGGAAATTCATAATTATATGGACTATGACTAAGTAGGTGGGCTTTAAAAATTGTATCTTAATTTTCTTCACACATTTTGATTATCTCACGTCCATTTACTTAACATATCTTGCTGTACAAAGTTATTAATAATGATGCCAAATGCCCAAGTAGTCGCAGATAGGCGATCGCCTGCGTAACAAAACTATTGAATTGGAAGTTGAAACCAACGGAAAAAAGGTCAGACTGAAAGCCGGCAGTCAGCAAGAACTAGCCGCAGCACTGGAATTAGCGCAAAAATTTATTGCAGATAACTAAGAAAGAAATCGCACAATACCAGGAAATAATAGCAAAATGGCGAAAATGGCCCTACTCATAGGAGTTAGTGAATATAAACCCGGCTTTAACCCATTACCAGCAGCAACAAAAGAATTTGGGACTAACGCCTGATGAAGCCGCAGCTATAAAGGCTGAGGTTTTAAAACCTTATCAAGACTACAAAGAAAATTTACAGGAATATCAGAAAGCATTTCTCCAAACAATTAAAGGTAAATTCCGTGTTAGTGATAAAACTCGTGCTGAATTGAAACGTCTTCAGCAACTGTTAGGACTTAGAGATGAAGATGCAGCCAAAATAGCAGCTTCTCACAAAAGAAAACTTAATCTAGGTAATCAATTTATAGGAATATTGAGTCTAGGAATTATTAGTTTTGCGGTAGGTGAAGCGTATGCAAATCTACTTCAGACAGGACAAGGTAAAAACATGATAAGACAGCTTCAAGAAACTGGAGGTTTTGACAATTAAGCAATTACAATTTTTCAATTAATGGTGTAAGTAAGTAGATGAGAATAAATCAAAGTAGATTAAGTAATGTAAAAAAATGAGCTGCTTTGGTAGTGAGGACTCCTCAAATGAGGAATAAATTCCTCACTACAAACTTTGAATTATTCAGTCCATTCTACTTAACACGGAAAAAAGAAGGTTTAGGGGTTGACGTTCGACTTGAGGTATGTTATGATGGAAATGGTAAGGAAAAACTACAATTTCAATATGTCTAAAAATAGCCCTAGATTTTTGTAACAAGTCGCGGAAAAAGAAGGTTTAGGGGTTGACGTTCGACTCGGGGTATGTTATGATAGAATTGATAAGGAAGAACTATTATCAAATAATTTAAGTAGCTTGGGGATGATGGGAGAGAAAATACCCAGTGAGAATTAATTCCCAGACCCGAGCCCTTATTTCTCCGTGTCCTTGTTACCCCCCTGTAGTTAAATACATAGAATTAAACAACTAGGACATTTTGATGACAATTATGGTGTCCTATGGAGAGGTACTATTGCCTAAATATACCCGGGTTTGATCCTAACCCTGTGAACAATTTGCTCTTATGGAAGATAATCACAATAGTTTTACCCAGCTAAACAAGAAGAATTGGGGTTTGGCAATGGAACGGTTGAAACAAGACTTGAAAAATGACCTGATTGCTGGTTTATTAGTCCTGATTCCCCTAGCGACCACCATTTGGTTAACAATTACCATAGCCAACTGGGTAATTAATTTTCTCACCCAAATACCCAAACAACTCAACCCCTTTGATGGATTAAATCCGATATTAGTAAATATACTTAATTTATTAGCTGGATTAGCAGTACCACTATTAAGTATTCTGATTATTGGCTTAATGGCTAGAAATATTGCAGGACGGTGGTTGTTAGATGTAGGTGAGAGATTATTGCAGGCCATTCCTTTAGCAGGTCAGGTATATAAAACCCTCAAACAACTATTAGAAACTCTGCTCAAAGATTCCCATGGGAAATTTCGCCGTGTTGTCTTAGTAGAATATCCGCGTCCGGGAATTTGGGCGATCGCTTTTGCTACAGGAGCAATTAGCACCCAAATCCAAAATCAAATCTCCCGTCCTGTCATTAGCTTATTTATTCCCACTACCCCCAACCCCACCACAGGTTGGTATGCAGTAGTTCCAGAAGCAGAGGTCATTAACCTAGAAATGTCTGTAGAAGATGCTTTCAAAATTATTATCTCCGGTGGAATAGTCGCCTCCAATATCCAATCTCCCCAGCTAAATGCAGCAATACCAGAATCAGACCTAGAAATAAAACACCAGGTAAAGGAGCTATTTCCTAGTTGACAATTTCATATACAAAACTATACACATAAGTAGAACGGACTGAATAATTCAAAGTTTGTAGTGAGGAATTTATTCCTCATTTGAGGGATCAAGTCCTCACTACCAAAGCAGCTCATTTTTTTTACATTACTTAATCTACTTTGATTTATTCTCATCTACTTACTTATAGACAAACCCTTACCATAAAATACTCCCAAAAATCATTGTATCCGTACATTGTTTTCTGATAAAATTAGAGCAGAAAAAACGCGCATATTCGGGTAAGAGGATGACTTAGTCCATCAAAACAAAACTCAAGTTAAATAAAACCCAAGAAATATTAGTGGCTAAACACGCTGGTATAGCCAGGTTCACCTATAATTGTGGTTTAGCAACTTGGCAAGATTTTTATAAAAATGGATTAAAGCCAAACAACTATCTACTTAAAAAGTTCTTTAATAATCATGTAAAACCTGAATTTACATGAATGAAACAAGAAGGTATTTGTCAAAAAATCACTCAATATGCTTTTGATAATTTAGGGGACGCATTCCAGAAATTCTTTAAAGGACTATCTGAATATCCTAAATTTAAAAAGAAAGGAAGGAATGATAGTTTTACATATGACTTACGATCACCGTACTGAAGTTAGAAAAGTTTTAATTATTACTCTACTGCTTAATATATTTGTTCTGGGATTAAAAGCTGTAGTAGGGTGTTGGACGGGTTCTTTAAGTTTGTTGGCAGATGCTTTACATAGTGTGACTGATAGTGCCAATAATGTCTTAGGATTGGTGGCAGTTAGGTTTTCTTCGCCATTACCAGATCGGGAACATCCTTACGGACATAATAAATTTGAAGCTGTGGGAGCTTTAGGGATAGCTGCATTTTTAGGAATAGCCTGTTTTGAAATTATCCAGGGTGCAGTAGAAAGGATTTTGAAAGGTGGTGAACCAGTCAGAGTATCACCTCCAGAATTGTGGTTATTACTAATTGTGTTAGGGGTGAATATTTTTGTGGCTTTTTATGAACGTAATATGGGGAAAAAAGTTGGTAGTTCTATTCTAGTTGCTGATGCTACCCATACTATGAGTGATGTATGGGTGACAATTTCTGTTATTGGCGGTTTAATTGGTGTGTGGTTGGGTTATCAATGGTTAGACGTGGTACTAGCTTTTCCCGTGGCCTTATTAGTGTTCTGGAGTGGTTGGTCGGTTTTAAAGGAAAATTTACCATGGCTGGTGGATCAAATGGCGATCGCTCCAGAAACAATTCATGCGATCGCTCTTTCCGTACCTGGTGTGATTAACTGTCATGATATTGCTTCCCGTGGCATCATAGGCCGTCAAGTCTTTATAGAAATGCACCTAATTGTTGATGCAGCAGATGTAGAAACTGCTCACAAGATTACAGAAGAGGTAGAAAAACAACTAGAAAACCGTTTTCATCCAGTCAGAATCTTAATTCATGTTGAGCCACCTGCATACAGATCTGAAAATATTACTTTTGAGTGTGAACAAACCTAGGCAACAGGTAAGAGGAGAAGATTTTTTTACTAACAACTAACAACTAACCACTAACAACTAACAACTAACAACTAACAACTAACAACTAACCACTTTTTATTTTTCCAAGCGAACTGCATACCACTGTAAATATTTGCCAGATCCAACATCCAAGCTACAACTTGTATCAATTAAATATTGTGCCTGTTGGCTGACAGAGGGAATTTTTTTAATATCTGGTGGTAGATCCTCATCAGCGATTGCTAATAAGGTTTTTTCTAGCTTTGTTAACAACTCAGCCATAGTAAAAAATTGTTCTGGTTGATTTGTTTCCAAAACAACAAAGTGGTCTTGTTGATACATTAATGGATTTGGCATAATTGATGAATGTTGAGTGTTGAATGAGGAAAGATAGGAATTTATGTGAGGTGATAAGGTCTCCGACTGCTTTGATTAATTGTGTTCATACAGAAAGAAAGACATTATTCCAGAAGTGTTAATTAGCCCTGACTCAAGATGGATAAACTGGCAGGGTGAAATGAAACCATGCACCACCGTGGGGAGAGGAGTCTACCCAAATTCGACCATAATGGACGCGGATAATGCGTTGACATAAACAAAGGCCAATTCCATATCCTTCGGTGTTTTGATCACGTTGGAGACGGAAGAGATTTTCAAAAATGCGATCACGATTTTCTTCGGGAATACCCGGACCGGTATCACCAATACTAAATTGTACTTTTTGTGTAGTGCGATGCAGTCCGGCTATAGTAATCATCCCACCTACTGGCGTATATTTGATGGCGTTATCTAAAAGATTGACTAGGACTTGGCGGATTCGTTCTGGATCTGCGTAGACACAGGGTAAATCCTGGGGAATATCCGTTGCTACTTTTTGGGATTTGGCAGTGTAGCGATCGCTCAATTCCTCTAGTACTTGTAAACACAGTTCCCCCAGATTTAATTTTTGTGGTACAATAGGTATTTCCGTGTCATCTCCCCGTCCCACTTGTAATAAATCAGCAATCATCCGATCAATAATCCGTGTTTGTGTGCGAGCTTGTTTGAGTAGATGTACAGCCAGAGCCGGTTTTAGCCGTTGAAATTCCCCAGTTTCGGGATTGTAATTAGATTGAAGAGTTTCAATAGCGATCGCTGCTGCCGTCAGAGGATTACGCATATCATGGGCTAAAATTCCAATTACCCGGTCTTTAAATTGTAGCTGCTCTTGTAGCCGCTCTTTTTCTTGCTTGAGACGAAAAATTTCATCGGATAGTTTAATCGTCTCTGCCCAATTAGCAACAGAATGAATGGTAGCTTTAGGCAAGCTGACCTGATTTTGTTCATCCAGACGTTCTTGGAACTCTTCCTGTAAATTTAAAAAGGTGTCAACTGCGGTTTGCCAACGGGGCCACCAGGTTTTTAATTGAGGAATAATATTAGTACCAGCTATAGTCTGTTGTGGTTGGGGATGAATTTTGACCAAGGCAGGAGTTGCTATCAACTTAAAATGCTCGGCTAAATAGGGTTGTTCTCCAACATCAATGATTTGTAGTTCAAAACTATACCCTGCCTCTAATTCCTTTAAATAAGCCCGAATGCGCTGGACTTGTTGACGGGACTGGGGCCGTCCATCAACAAACAGCAATAATTGAAGGGGAGCCTCAGAATAGATAGGCTGATCCTGGGAAACTTGCATGACATCTTGTTTCAGCACTGGTAACAACCTGGGGATGCTTAATAGACAGTAGAATGGACTGACATTGGTTAATGGCTGTTGTTTTTTCCAATTTAATATCTATTTTAGATTTTTCCTACAGTAATCCGATCTAGGTTTTGGATATGAAAAAAATGTAGTAGTCTTTGTTGCCTGTTAACCTTGAGTTGGGTCTTGAATCCTAGCAGTAAGTATTTTACTACAAAATCCCAATATTGTTACCATGGAGGTGCAATTTGCCTAGGGAGCATAATTGGGTAATTATTAGTAATAGTTAGCTTTTCATTTGCTGTTAATTATCTCTCAAAAATGCTAGTGTGGAAGGTGAAAATCAATCTGTGATTTCTTTGTGTTTTCCCGTAACTACCCTGCTGTGTTCCTGAGTTTAGCTGTTTTACTATCCTTAACAGCCTGTGCCAACAGTCCATCTGCCAAAAACCTAGAACAATCATTAGCTGCTGATCCTCAGTTGCAAAACAATCCTGTTCCTGTTGACAAATCTCAGACCCGGCAAGTAACACCAAATCCAAACACATCAACAATTAAGTTACCTGCTGATTTTCCTCCAGATATTCCCGTTTATCCCAATGCGAAATTAGAGGAGGTTATACCAACTAATTCCGCAAATAAAATATCAATTCGGTGGCAAAGTGGAGATCCTAGTAATGTAATTGTCAGCTTTTATCGCCAACAATTTCAGGCTAAAAACTGGCAGGTCGTCCAACAACCTCAAGATGATGTTGAGGGATCTTTTTCTGTGCGACGTAATGATTTATTCATTAACGTCACAATTAAACCACAAATCGTGACTAAAGCTGAACCTAATCAACCCCTAACAGCTACGAAATTATTAATTGAATATTCCTCTAATTCTCAAACTGCTGTCACTACACCTAATAATACACAGTTTATCGGCCCAGTATTGCCGCAGACTAATAATAATCAGGTGGTCAGCCAACCAAGTAGCCAACCGGAAACTTTTATAGCTGGAGAATTTACTGATATTCAAACAGTACCTCCGCAATGGCGATCGCACATTCAAGACTTGGCTGCATTGGGTGTTTTATCCTTGGAAGAGAAAAACAAGGAGTTTCTCCCTGATAAAATTATTACCCGTAGAGAATATGCTCGTTGGCTGGTTGCAGCTAATAATGCTATCTATACTAACAACCCGGCTAAACAAATTCGCTTGGCATCTACCAGTACCCAACCAGCTTTTAGAGATATCTTCACGAAAGATCCTGATTTTCCCGCTATTCAGGGGTTAGCAGAAGCAGGTTTGATTCCCAGCACTTTATCTGGAGATGCGACTGTGGTCTTGTTTCGCCCTGATGCACCCCTAACGCGAGAACAGTTTCTGCTGTGGAAAGTCCCTTTAGATACCCGTCAAATTTTACCTGCTGCTAATTTGGAGGCTGTTAAACAAACTTGGGGTTTTCAAGATGCTGGTAACATTGAACCCAAGGCTTTAAGGGCAGTGTTAGCTGATTTCCAAGGTGCTGAATACTCTAATATTCGCCGAGTTTTTGGTTATACAACCTTATTTCAACCAAAAAAACCCGTAACCCGTGGGGAAGCTAGTGCGGCTTTGTGGTATTTTGGTACTCCGGGTGAAGGAATGTCAGCTACGGAGGCTTTAAAACTCAAAGGTTAAGTTTGAGTCTTTAGGTCGCTAACTATGTCAGTCTGAATTTTTGACAACAAAAAACCCAGTTTATTACTCAAACTAGGCTGTTTAATAATTTATAATTGAGGTGCATTGCCAAAGACAACTGCTATAATTTGATTTTCTGACTAGTCCAGAAAACCCATCAAAATTTCGGAGTCACCAAAGGTATTCGGTGCTATAGGCCGATTACCAAAGATAGAATAGTTTTCTGAAACTACTAAAGCGCTGGAAGCAATGGGACGAACACCAGAGAGGTTAATACTATCAACTACTTGGAATGTGTTTGCACCTATAGGACGAATCCCCATGACGTTATAGGTGTCAACTACTTGTAAAGTTCCTGTGGTAATAGGACGGACTCCAGCAACTACGATAGTTCCCTGAGAACTTTGTTCAGTATTCCCGCTATTATCTTGATTATTTTCCGTCACTGTTATTTCTCCTTTGTATCTGGTGACACTTTTTCAAACTGAGTATCTGTTTGTTAAGTGAATTTTACAATAGTTAAGGAAAGAAGTATTTTTTTCCCATATATTAAGAGTCTACCCTGAAACCACCACATATCACAGGTTGAATCTGAAATTAATATAGCGCTCGTATTTGATTTGTGAACAAGGGTCAAATCCCCGACTTATTGAAGAAGTTGGGGTAACACTTATTCCCAGAACTTACCCATAACAGAAGGAAAGTAGGGGTAATTCATAAATTACCCCCACAGGAGAATAATGGGTTTTAGCTATATCTTGCGTTTTTTTGCGTTCATACCCAGATCCCTGACTTCTTGTGATCAATTTATAGAAGTTATTAATTAAAGAATCAGGTAACTATGCCATTTTGCTTGAGAATGTTGAATATTTTTTTCTGGTATTAATAACCGCCAACTTTTACCTTCTTTTTGAATTTGTAGGTAAATTTCAAAGGGTTTTTTAAGTTGTTTTAAATTGCGATTTGCTAGTTTAATACTCAAGTCATAATTTCCCTGGATGCGGTAAGCTGGTAAGTTTTCAATGGTAAGAGGTTGTTGTTGAGTGATAGATATGCGCTGAATATTAGATTTTTTGAGGTTTAAATCTAGCTGTTGGTTAAGTTGCTGTTGGGTTTGTTCTAGTTGCAGTGCGATCGCTTTTTGCACTAATTCCGGTGTCGGTAATAAAGCAATACTCGTACAAGCTGTGACTAATATTAACAGAATAGCCGTAAAAACAAACCTGATCATATTTTTAGAATCCTGATGCTACTTTATATCAAAGAACTGTAAGGTTATTTATATAGGACTTACGCAAGATGTGATTGAAAACCTTATTGTTGCGTAGGGGTAATTCATGAATTACCCCTAATTTCGTTCCCTTTTGCGTAAGTCTTGGTGTCATGAGGTACACTATGAACAGGCAAGATTCCTGTACTACATCACGGAAACTTCTGTATAGTTTTGTTTCAGCCACCATTAACTGGGGGAATTAACACCACTTCGTCACCATTTTGAAGAATCCTGTCTGCTGCCACGAATTGTAAATTAACACCAAAGCGAGTTATTTCTCGCCATTTACTTAATTCTGGACGTTCATGAATTAGGCGATCGCACACCGCTTGTACAGGTGTACCATAGGGAAACTCCCACACTAACTCATTCACGCCATAAACTTCTTGATAAATCGCAAATAACTTTACAGTCACAGTAATTACAGAATCAGACATACGATTTTCTCATCACCTGATTTACTGATTGGGAATCATTGTAAATTTACGATTTTCAATTTTCACTAGTACAGCCTGACCCTTACGTTCTCTTTCTGATGTAAACTCAAGTGGAGAACCTGATGTCACGCGGGATTTCAGCGGCTCTGGCATATAGCCCCAGGATACTGCCGCCACCATATCGTCCGGCGCGGCGGGGGCGGCGACACGCAAATCGGCAAAGCGCCGGCCTTCCGCATCGGCAAGCCAGGCCCCCTGCCCGCGCAAGGCCATCGCCGTATCATCGCCGAGCGGATCATGGATCCAGGCGCCAATGATCTCACCGCGCCGGATGGCCGCCGCCATGCAGCCGAATAAAGGCACGCCGGCCGCGAAATTCGCCGTGCCATCCACCGGGTCCACCACAAAGGCGAGGTCTGCATCCGCAAGCCGCCCGAGCAGTGAAGGGTCAACCGCCGTCGCTTCCTCCCCCACCACAACACAGCCGGGAAAAAGCTTTTCAAGCCCTGCGGTAATCACGCGCTCCGCCGCCTCATCCGCATCGGTCACGAGATCGAGCGGCCCGGTCTTGCTCCGCACCGCATCCGCCCCCAGGCGGCGAAAGCGCGGCAGGATTTCCGCCCGAGACGCCGTACGCAGCAGCAGGGCCACGTCATCGGCTTGCCCGGCTGAGATGGTCATTTCTGGCCCCGGCTTTCAAACCGCGCGCGATCCATGGGCGATAGCCGCACTTTCAGCCGCACCGCATCATCGGCATCCTGACGTTCCAGCACCTCACCATGCGCATGCAGCCAGGCAATGGCGGCACCATCGGAAGGCGGCAGCACCGCATCAATCACGACAAGCTGCGCCGAAAGACGCGCGTCAATCGCGGCACGAAGCGCGGGCAGCCCCTCCCCGGTCAGGGCCGAGACCGCCACCGCATCCGGGCTGCGGCGTTCCACCGCATCAATCCCGCCCAGAATATCGGCCTTGTTCAGCACCTCCACCACGCGGTCGGGCCAGGCCTCATCCAGGGTGGCATCCGAGCCATCGGCCATGGCTTCCAAAACGCCCAGCACATCGGCGCGCTGCGCCGCGCTATCAGGGTGCGCGATGTCACGCACATGCAAAATCAGATCGGCAGCGGCGACTTCTTCCAGGGTGGCGCGGAAGGCTTCGACCAGCTGCGTCGGCAGATCGGAAATGAAACCCACGGTATCAGACAGGATCACATTCCGCCCCGATGGCAGTTTTATTGCGCGCATGGTGGGATCAAGCGTCGCGAAAAGCTGATCCTGCGCATAGACCCCTGCCCCGGTCAGCGCATTGAACAGCGTTG
>JBJTTJ010000235.1:0-33636 GCA_046080125.1 Cuspidothrix sp. | reverse complement strand
CTATGGAAAACTCGCATTGTTGACAAGGATGATATACTGGGAGAAAGAATCATTTGGATAATTAATCCTTTAATTCAAAAATATATTAGAAGACGTTACCAATAATTTTATCAGGAGAATCAACATGAAATTCTTTAGCAGAAAATCCCGCAAATACTCTAGGTTAATGAAAAGGTTATTTTTAATAATCTTCACAGTTATTTTTGCTTGCTGTGTATATTTCATTTTTTATCCACCTATACTACTTACAGATAACTGGTGTACAAACAATAAGTTAAGGGATAACATCTCCTGTGGAGAAGAAAGTCTGATAACAACAACAGAAGGAAAAACAGGATTTGGCAATTTTAACGATGGATTGAAGCATTTTAAAGATCGTAAATGGCAACAAGCTGTTGTTTCTTTCGCAAAACAGAGAGAGGATAAAGATGCTCAAAATAATCCAGAAATTTTGATCTACCTGAATAATGCAAAATTAATGCAGGAGAAAAGAAAAACTTATACTATTGCTGTTGCACTTCCTATTAGAGTAGCAGAAGTCTTCTTGAGAGGTGTGGCACAAGTTCAAGAAGAATTTAATATAAAAAATCCCGGTTTAGGCTTAAAAGTTCTTATTGTCAACGATGAAAATGATAATAAAAAAGTTCCTGGATTAGTTGATACTCTTCTTTCTAAAGATGATGTGGTTGCAGTAATTGGACATTATGCTTCGGAAGTTACTCAAGCAGCTTTACCTGCTTATCAAAACAAGCAAGTGGTTGTTATTTCTCCTGGTTCTGCTGCTATGAGAGAAACTATTTTAAACGGTAAGACCTATCCAACAAATTTTTTCTTTAGAACTGTCCCTAATGTGAAAACTGTACATCGTATTTTAATTGATAAATTAAAATTATCTCAATTAGCTAGTGGGGAGAAGGTAGCTGTTTTTTATAATCCAAATAGCACTTATAGTAAATCTGCTTTTGAGGAATTTGGTCGGCAATTAGAAGTTAACAAGATCATAGGTGTAGATATATCTAGTCCTAATTTTATTCCTAATAATAGCCTAATGGCTGTGAAAAAAGAAGGTGCTAAGGCACTAATTCTTATTCCTGATGGTCATATTACTGCTGCTTCTGATGCTTTCAACAATGCTCTATCCCTGATTGACTTCAATAAAGATGAATTACCAATAGGGGGATACTCTGTTCTTTATGATCCTAATATATTAACAAGGAGAGATATAGCTAGGGTCAAAAAACTTGTCCTAGTTATTTCTTGGCATCGTTTAACTAGTCCTAATCAGGCGGTAATTACTCAAGCTAAAAACCTTTGGGGAACAGGTGACATAAGTGATAAAACCGCTATGTCTTATGATGCCACTTTAGTTTTAACAGAGGCTTTGAAAAAAATAGCTAAAACTGATAATGTGAAAACACAAAGATTAGATATACAGAAGCAATTAACTGATTTAGCAGTTACAGCAGGAGCTTCAGGAAATATCTCTTTTGAGAATGGAGATAGAAAGGAGGAAATTTATGAAACAGTTAAGGTTGTACCTATACCTAATCAATGCTCCAAATATGGTGCTATGTTTGTACCAATTAGTTATGATGTGACAAAGTTACCTTGTAAGTAAGTAAAGTACCAAGATAAATCAGCTTTTTATTAAATCAAAAGAGAGGAAAGTTATGATTCAACCCGGAGATATAATCCATAATCGTTATCGTGTTATTAAAAAATTAGGATCTGGGGGTTTTGCTACAACTTTTGAAGTAGAAGATATAGTAGAGAAAGATCATAAAGTCATTAAAATTTTAAGGGATAATGCTTATTCTCGTCAGAAAGTGCGGGAACTTTTTGCACAAGAGTATGAGATATTAAGACGATTCAATCATCCTGCGATTCCTAAAGTAAATATAGATGGTTTTGTCGGCATTACTTATGAGCAGAATCAGCAAATGTTTAATATGCCTGGGCTAGTAATGGAAAGAATTGAAGGTGAAAATTTACAGGAATGGTTAGATAATGGTAATAGAATTACCAACACACCACAGGCTATTCAATGGTTAAAACAACTAGTTGATATATTAGGATATGTTCATGGTGAACGTTATGTTCATCGAGATATTAAACCTGCCAACATTATGTTAAAACCGGATGGTCAATTAGTCTTAATTGATTTTGGAATTGTGAAAGAATTAAGTCAGCAGTATGAAAAGCAAAATATTCCTAGTACAAGGATTGGTACTCCTGGTTATGCTGCACCAGAACAAGAAAATTCAACTTTGCAAACTTTGCAAACTTTGTTAGAAACCCGCAGATTTGATTATAGGGCTGATTTTTTCTCTTTAGGCCGTACTTTTGTTCACTTATTAACAGGAGAGAGTCCTATGGATTTATCAACAGATTCACAGACCGGTAAATTATTATGGCGAGATAAAGCTCCAGGAATTGATGAAGATTTTAGAGATTTAATTGATCAGTTAATGGAATATAACCCAAATAAAAGACCAAAAAATACACAGAAGATCAAGAATTTACTTAAACCAAAACCAGGTATTGTATTTCCTATGCCAATAGCTTATTTAAGTTTTGCTCTCAATATTACTTTGTTAATTTTACCAGTTCTGGGGGTTACTTTAAGTATAGGTTTAAAAGTTTTATTTGTGGTTATTTTATGTGTAATTTTTGGTTTTTTGGTAAAGCCATGGATGAGAGATATTTGGTAATTTTTTTGGTGAATATCTGCCTACGTCCAAGATTATTAATTCTAAATTCTGAATCCTTGCTTGGAAACATCTTCTAATTGATAAATATACTGATCATGATGACAACAATGGGAAAAGTTTATCTGCTTGGTGCAGGTCCTGGAGATGTGGAATATTTAACAGTTAAAGCCTATCGTCTTTTGGGAACTGCTCAGGTATTGGTGTATGATGCTTTAGTTGATAACCAATTGTTAGATTGTGTTCCTGCTGATTGTTTAAAAATAGACGTAGGTAAACGAGGAGGTAAACCGAGCACTTCCCAAACAGAAATTAATCATTTATTGGTAAAATATTGTTTAGAAGGTAAACGAGTTGTTAGACTAAAATCAGGAGACCCCTTTATATTTGGACGCGCTATTTTGGAGATTGTAGCATTAAAAAATGCTGGCTGTGAATTTGAAGTGATTCCTGGTATTTCTTCCGCTTTAGCAGCCCCATTATTAGCAGGAATACCCCTAACTGATAACGTGATTAGTCGCTGTTTTGCTGTTTGTACCGCCCATGAACCACAAACTTTAAATTGGGAAGCATTAGCGAGTTTAGAAACTTTAGTAATTTTGATGGGCGGAAAAAATTTACCAGAAATAATCCATTACCTGATAAAATATGGAAAATCCTATTCTACACCTATTGCTGTTATTCGTTGGGCAGGAACACCTCACCAAGAAATATGGACAGGGGAATTGGGAAATATTCTGGAAAAAATCTCTGGTATATCTCTTGCGCCGGTTGTCATTGTCATTGGTGAAGTTGTGCGTTTACGAGATTACATCTAAATAGGAAATGTGGGGTTTCATACAATTTTAATGCTTATCAATTAAATGTCAACCGTGAATTACGATCTTTCCCTATATCCTTTAGCTGGTAAAACTATTTTAGTTACCCGTTCTGTAGGACAATCAAATAAATTTAGCGATCGCCTAATTTCCGCAGGTGCTAATATTATAGAGATGCCAGCTTTAGAAATTGGACCTCCTAGTAGTTGGCAAGCTTTAGATCAGGCAATTGCTAATTTATCCAGTTTCCATTGGCTAATTCTCACTTCTACAAATGGTGTCGAATATTTCTTGAATAGATTAGAAAAATCTGGTCAAAATCAATCTGCCCTAACTGATTTAAAAATTGCCGTTGTCGGTGAAAAAACTGCCCAAAGTTTGCAAAAACAAGATATTAAACCGGATTTTATTCCTCCTAATTTTGTGGCTGATTCTTTAGTGGTAAATTTTCCCGAATCCCTCACAGGTAAAAAGATATTATTTCCCAGAGTCGAAACTGGTGGCAGAGAAGTTTTAGTTAAAGAATTGACTGCAAAAGGTGCAGAAGTCATTGAAGTTCCCACCTATGAATCTTGCTGTCCCCAAAGTATTCCGGTGGCGGCGGAATATGGCTTAGTTAATAATACCATAGATGTGATTACCTTTGCTAGTTCTAAAACAGTACAATTTTTCTCCCAATTAACATTACATATATTTACTTATAACCCAGAAAATTTAGCCAGAGTTTGTATTGCTTCCATTGGTCCGCAAACTTCAAAAACCTGTCATGCTGTCTTTGGTAGGGTAGATATTGAGGCGGAAGAATATACTTTAGACGGGTTAACTAATGCTATCATTAAATGGGCAAATCAATAAGGATATATTTAGGGTTTTTAACGAACCACAGAGACACAGAGTACACGGAGAATAGGAAAAAGAGATGTTGATATGTTATGTAATAATCTAAGTATTCAGCTGTAGCACTTGTTGATATCCAGATCCCTAATTTCTGAGATCAGTTTATCATTTATGGAGATAATAAAAGAAGTCAGGAATCTTATTTTTGTACCTAAATTGTTACGCAACAAATGACAAATGACTAAAAATTTAATTGGTTTAACTGGTGGTATTGGGACTGGTAAAAGTACGGTCGCTAATTATTTAGCTACAGTTTACAATCTGCCGATTTTAGATGCAGATATTTATGCTAGAGATGCAGTATCTATTGGTTCTCCAATTTTATCACAAATTGCCGCCAAGTATGGTGAAGATATGATATTAAATGATGGTAATTTAAACCGATTAAAATTAGGAGAAATTATTTTTAATTCTCCAGAAGAAAGAAATTGGGTAGAAAGTTTGATTCATCCCTATGTTAGAACGTGTTTTGATCAAGCTATTAAAGAATCATCTGCAAAGACATTAATTTTAGTAATTCCTTTATTATTTGAAGCCAATTTAGAAAGTTTGGTTAATCAAATTTGGGTTGTATCTTGTTCACCACAAAAGCAACAAGAAAGATTAATAATACGAAATAATTTAACACCAGAACAAGCAATAGCAAGAATTAATAGTCAATTACCAATAGGGGAAAAAATTGCCCGTGCTGATGTGGTTTTAGATAACTCTTTAACCTTAGAATCACTTTTAAAACAGATAGATATATTGATCAATAAGATCCCCGACTTCTCGAAGAAGTTGGGGATCTGAAATGTTAATCTGCGTTCAATTACGGAATAAAGTGTGTTGCTAATTTTGGGGATGAAAACAATATTGCATATATTCAAACCCCCTGTAGAGACGTTCCTCATGTAGGGATTCTCGACTCTACACACAAAAAACATCCGGCATTTATGCAATGCCAGAACCGCAGAGGATGCACGAGCATTTTGCTATTGTCAATTATTCGGCAATTTCTCCCCCAACGACGACATCCCGAATTCTCAGACTTGGACCACCGCAACCAACAGGTAAACCGTTTTGTCCACCTTTACCACAACCACCCGATTCATCCCAGTAAAAATCATCACCAATTGCTTCTATATCTGCCAGAGTTTGGAAAACGTTACCGGAAAGAGTAACATCCTTGACAGGTTCAGCAAGCTTCCCATTTCTTATCATCCAAGCTTCTCCCGCACTAAATGTGAACATTTCTCCATTGGTCATTCCACCTAACCAATTTTGGGCATAGACTCCTTCTTTGATATCAGTAAATAAATCAGTGACAGGCGTTTTCCCCCGTTCAATCCAGGTATTTGTCATTCTGACGATGGGAGAATAGTGATAATTGAGACATCTGGCGTTACCTGTGGGTGTTTCCTCTAATTTACCGGCAGTTTCGCGGGAATGGAGTCTACCAACTAATACACCATCTTTAATTAATTGGGTACTGGTGGCAGGTGTACCTTCATCGTCGTAAAAATAACTACCTCGATGTCCTGGGGGTGCTGCACCATCAAAAATTTGTAGTTCTTCTGATCCAAAACGTCGTCCCAGGGTCATAACCTCTAGAATATCCGGGTTTTCGTAGGCCATATCAGCTTCGGAAAGGTGTCCAAAAGCTTCATGAACAAATAAACCACTGAGAATGGGATCAATGACTACGGTATAAGTGTTACCCTTGACAGAAGGTAAAGATAATGACACTACTGCTCTTTCCGCCGCGCCTTTTACCCGTGTATCTAAATTAGTAAGATCATTATAGGCTTTACGTGAACCTGCGGTTTCCCTACCGGTTTGTACCGTGTCTCCATTCCTAGCTGTGGCGGCAAAGCGCATTTCCATGTCTACCCAGGACTGATCTATAAAAGTTCCTTCTGAAGTAGCAATAATTACTCTTTGGCTGCTGTCGCTATAGCGAACGGAGGTAGTAGTAATACGATGGTCAACTGTTTTGAGTAATTCTGTGTAGCGATCGCATAATTCTTTTTTCTGTTTTAGGTCTACCTGACGGGGATCAGTACCCAACAACGGTAATTTACATACCGCTTGGATGGGATTAATGGGTGCCAGAATGGTTTCTTCATCACCAATGATCCGCGCTGCGGCGATCGCTTCTTCTATGCGTTCCTCAATTGTTAATAATTTATTAAAACTACTTAAACCCCATCCACCTTTATAACAGGTGCGAACATGGCCACCAATGGAAATTCCTTCGGTGAGAGTTTCCACCTTATCCCCACGTAATACTATATCTGTTCCCTCGGACTCTTCCAAGCGAATCATCAAATAATCCACACGGGAAGCATAACGGGTAATTAAATCTGAGAGGAGATTTTGCACATCATTAAGTTTAGTCGTCATTTCATCTATCACTATAACAAACTACATTTATCGGCTCTTTTTAGATGGGAATACTTGTGAGTAAATTTGTCTACCAATTCCTATTCAAAAACATATTTTTCGGCTACTTTCCAATATCTAGAAAACCGCTTTAAATCAACATATCCGTCATGATCGAAAAATGGTTCTACGTCAAAAACCTCTAAATCTACAGACTTTTCAATTTGATTACAAATATCATTAAACCTGGGACTGGGACTATCTGTAGTCACAACTAAATTAGCATCATATTCCTTAGCAAAAGCTAAGACTTCTGTCGCTACGTTCCCTCGGCGAATTTCCACTGGTAATTCTAGTAAACATTCATAAATAAAAGTTAGGCGTTTGATGCCAATTTGCCATTGTCTAATTAAATCATCATCCCATACCCAAATGGCCGGGGCTTGGGGATATTCTTCAAGTGCGGGGTTGTGGGGACTTAAACAGTCTCCATTGATCCAAATAATTGGGCGATTCATAACTTTTGCTTATCTCTATTAACAGAAAGATAAATATATGGTCACTCCCAATTATAAGGCTAACAGTTGACCATTTTAGCAATAAATTAAATTTGATAAGTGCTGATTTGACAAGGGTTATCACTTCTGTTACTAGAAGTAAGGAATTAAGGTATCAATAAATTTTTAATAATTTTCACAAAATCGTAGTTATAGATACATACAATCCTATCAACCTTGGATAACATCATAAAAATAATCACTTAGTAAAGAACATCTACAATCATAACCATTGTTCTTATCTAGTCGCCCCTCTTAAATAAACAGCAGCCCACAGGAGTTTGTCTTCCTAAATAATTTACCTGACAATAATAATCTTTACTGCCTTCAATATAAGGACAGTCACCACTTTATCATAATTTGTCCCGGACTCACCCACAACAGAACTAGGATTAGGGGTAATTCATGAATTACCCCCGTCAATAATCATATTTTCAGTTACATCTTGTGAAACAATTCAGGAGTTGATTATGCTTCGACAAATGTGCTGGTTATCTAAGTCTAGCGGCGATGATGAAAAAATTTTGCACTTGCAAATAGCATCTGGACAACCTTGGCAACCTTACACAGCTTTCCCCCAATTTTCAGTTCCAGATTATCTCATTCCTCGCGGTTCTAAGGGTTGGGCAACTTATCAAAAACTCTTAAAAGCCGGCTGGACTTTAGTTCCTAGCTCCAGAGGTAGTGAATTTGCCGCAACTACCTATGCAGATGTAACTGTGCAGCGTTAGTTACACCATCAATAGACATCTGGTGAAAAAGATGTAGGGACAATTCATGAATTTAGGACTTACCAAGGGTTTGGTCAATCCAAAATTTTTCCGTCATCCGTCATCATAGAAAAATTTTACTCCCTCTCTTGGGCAAGTCAACACCAAAGACCTTAGAATGTATAAGGTGCGTTAACTGCTGTCACAAACATTTACATTTATGCCTCCTCGTTGGCCTCGCAAACCAGATCGCAAAGATCCAGACTTCCGTAAACTAGATGATCGCATGAATTTTGCTGTTCATGTAGCTGTTGCTGCAACTATTAATTCTGGGTTGTGGTTTTTCCACATTTTGAAAAATACTACCTGGGAATGGCTGCCTGGGTTAACATTAGGTTGGGTAGGAGTATTACTGCTGCATCTAATTTATATTAGTGCGATCGCTAACTATGACCCCACACCACCAAAATCTACCTAAAGTCGGAAAATTAAACCAGGATCTTCTCACCTCCGGTGGTAGATTTGTCCTGGCTAATATAGTCATAATGTCAGGGAAAGGGATCAGCAGAATAGGCATCAGCAGTGATTTTGCTACTATGAGGATAATTGCTTTTTCATGAGGTTATCTTGATGGCTAAAATTAATACATCAGAACTACTAGAAAACCTGGCCGCAGAAATTGGCGAAAATATCTACATAGATATTTCTAAATGGCATCTTTATCTAGCTGATGCTAAATTGCATCATGTTGTTGCTGAAAAATTGTATCCCTTAATTACTGGCAATAACATCAATGAAGATAAAGTAATTGCCATTTTAGAATCTATATTGGTTAAAATTGGTGGCGGTAGAAAGGAACTTTCCTTGATGGATTTATTACCCTTGCAATGCCAAGTTAACTTAGTAGATATCTTAGAAAAATATCAACGGGAAATTTAACCTTGATACTTTTCCCATTGGTAATTCTGCACATTTCCACCATAGAGGACTATCAATATGTTTTTACAAATCAAAGATAGCCGCGATTTAATCAAAATAGTTGATATTCAAGAACTATTTGATCCCAATAGTAAGATTGTTCACGCTCAAGATCAAGAAGGACAAGAAGAACAGGAAACGGACATTTATACAAAGGACGAATTAGTATTTCCTTCTGGGGAAAAACTCCCACGCTGTTGGTTAGATGCTAAATACAGGGAAGCTATAGCAGCTTAATATTAATCAGAACAATTCAATAGGGTTTTAGAGGATGTTTGAAAAGTTATTCCAATATAAATTAACCCCTCTGGTGAATCTCTCTAGAGGTTTAAAACTCCCCCCTTCCCTGGGAGGAAAGATGGTGGTGGATTAGGTTTTTAAAAATCATTGGTTTCATCTAATACTTTTCAAACAACCTCTTAGTCCACCTTGTAAAAGGGGGAAACAATAAAAACCCAGTTCCCTCCCGTTTATCAGAAGAGGGTTAAGGAGAGGTAAAGACTTTTCAAACAACCTCTTACATTATAGCGTTATAGCGGTATGCACTTGGAGGAGATACAGAACTTCCCTAAAAAACCATACACATAAGGACTTTTAACTCTGTTCTCTGTTCCCTACTATAATTTAATTCAGAGTAGCTTTTTCTTCTAATTTTACATCTTCACCACTTTTAGAAAAAGCCTTATTAATCCAAGATGTTAAAATATGAGAAAGGACACCCATTGGACCAGCGAATAAACACAAAGCTAAAGAATGAATTGTCCAAACTCCTGTTTTTTGTCCTTCCCAATAAATCCATCTACCTACAAATAAATCCATTACTAAAAAGTGAATCCAACCTGTAGCAGCAGCAGTTTCATTACCAAAAAATCTCGCTATATCTGCTAATTGGGGATTTGATAATGCTGCGGCATTTTCTGGAGTAATGCTAGTAACAAATAAATACAAATACACCCCAGCTAAAACTACGAAAGGTATATAGGATTCCATTACCTTGCGGGTAATATTCCAATTAGGTAACAAAATCATTAACAACCAAAAGGGTAAAACGAAAACATTGGCAACGTTAAATAAATCGCTGATATTCATAATTACAAAGCTACTAATTGAGATTCTATTACTGAAGATTGTAAATCACGACCGATAAAAACTAAACTGGTTTGTTTTGCTTCTTCTGGTTTCCAAGGACGATCATAAAATTTATCAAATCTTGTCCCTACACCTTGCATAACTAACCGCATCGGTTTATTAGCAACTGCCACAAAACCTTTAATACGGTAAATTTCTTGTTCTTGTGCCAGGTTTTCTAATGTTTCTTGTAACTTTTCTGGATCAAATGTCCGGTTTAAAATGACATGAGTTGAGTTAATTTCATCATCATGATCATGTTCTTCTTCTGTGTCGTGATGACTAGGACGATCATCTAAATTATCTTCAACTGCGGCAGCAAATCATAAGAAAATAGATGGGTCTAATTTTCCATAATCGCTTTCGACAATTTTCACAACTCTAGGTAATTCTTTCTTCACTAATTCTAAAACTTCTGCTTGAGTTTCACTATCAACTAAATCAGTTTTATTCAAAATTACTAAATCAGCACACGCAAGTTGATCTGCAAACAATTCTTGTAATGGTGTTTCATGTTCTAGACTATCATCTTGTTGACGTTGGACTGCTATAGCCTCTAAATCACTAGCAAATGTTCCCGCCGCAACCGCAGCACAATCTACTACTGTAATCACTGCATCTACTGTAGCAGCATTGCGGATTTCTTGCCAACGAAAGGCTTTAACTAAGGGTTTTGGTAATGCTAAACCGGAGGTTTCAATGATAATATAATCAATGCTATCGCGGCGTTTAATTAATTCCCGCATTGTTGGATAAAATTCTTCTTGCACGGTGCAGCATAAACAGCCGTTTGTCAGTTCAAATATGTTAGTTTCTGGATTTGCTTCTGTTTCATCTTCGGGACAAATTTGACAGGATTTTAATAATTCTCCATCTATTCCAAGTTCGCCAAATTCGTTTACTAATACTGCTATCCGTCGTCCTTGGTTGTTTTGCAGTAGGTGACGGATGAGGCTGGTTTTACCGCTTCCTAAAAAGCCTGTGATCACTGTTACGGGGATTTTTGTGGCCATGATTGGTATGTTGTTTTGTTATTTAATTTTACCATATATTGTCATATATTTTTTATCTCATTTTTGAGATCATATTAGTAATTGTATCTTGTAAAGATTGATTGTTAAGTTTATTTTGCTCATAAATATGATATCATATATACTATCAATGTCAATTTACAACGTATAATTAACGTATTATTTTTTACTCAATATTTCGACATCAGATTGTATTGATGATAAAGATGAGGAGATAGTACAATGGATACCAAATTAAAATATCAAGAAATCATCAAAAGCATATTAACAGAAGACTTTGTAAACTATGGCTGAACTACCCAACACCTTAGAAGATGCGATCGCTCAATCATCGGCTGCGGTAAAATCAGCCTTGGCTGATGGTATCACTCGCATTCAAGTTGACTTATTATTTCCAGAACTCAAATTCATGACAGTAGCACAACAGTTTCTCCCCCTATTTACTGAATATGAATCCCATCTCAAAGTCTTCTTTGCTGATGCGGGTGCGGCTGCTTTAGCCCGTCGTGACTGGAAAGATGCACAATTCAAAATTCAAGATATCGGTACAGGTCGGGTTGCATCCTTAGAAAGTAAAATTCAGCCAGAAGATGAAATTTTCCTATTTATCGCCCCTACATCCGTAGAAATTCCCCAATTAGAAAAGCTGTGTGCAATTATAGGCGATCGCCCCACCATCATGTTAGTACCTCGCCTAGAAGACTCCAGTGTAGTCGGTATTGGTTACACAGCCAGAGAAACCCGTCGTCGCTTCATCAGCACCATCGAACCCTGTTACTACATCCGTCCCATAGATGATCAATCTGCCCTGTTTCGTTGCTATCCTGGACAATGGGAAGTATGGCTAGAAACACAAGGTGAATATCAACAAATTGCCCAAATGCCTAAAAAACCCTCCGGTGAAGAATTAGACGCAATTCTCATGGGAGGACAAACCCAAAACACCAACGACACCACACCCACCAGGAAACCCAGCGTGTTTAAGAGCTTACAACGATTTATCAAAGCTTTAAGCAATTAAACTAACAACCTCATGGGTAAAACGGTTATTACCCATTACCAATTACAATTATCAATTCCCCATTATTCCATTTAAAGATGAAATTAATTTGTTCTCAAGCTGATCTCAGTAGCAACCTTTCCTTAGTCAGTCGCGCAGTTCCATCCAGACCTACCCACCCAGTCCTAGCTAACATCTTATTACAAGCAGATGCCCAAACAAATCAAGTTAGTTTAACCGCCTTTGATCTCAGTTTAGGTATCCGTACCAGTTTTACAGCCGAAGTATTAGAAGGTGGAGAAATCGCCCTCCCCGCCAAACTCTTGGTAGATATCACCTCCCGCTTACCAGAAGGGGAAATCACCCTTGATGATCAATCAGGAGATGCAGGTGGAGAAGGTATAATTGTCACCCTCAAACCCAGAAGCGGAAAATATCAGGTTCGGGCTATGGGTGCAGAAGAATTTCCTGAACTGCCAATAGTTGACACGACAGAAGCAATAGAACTCACTACCGCATCTTTAATTGAAGGTTTAAAAGGTTCTTTATTTGCCACCAGTTCCGATGAAACTAAGCAGGTCCTCACGGGTGTACATTTAACCCTCAAGCAAGATACTTTAGAATTTGCCGCCACCGACGGACACCGTTTAGCAGTCCTAGAAACCGCAAATGAACGTCCTGTCGAGGGTAATGAACAAGTAGAGGTAACAGTACCCGCTAAAGCATTACGAGAACTACAACGGATGTTAGGCCATAATGCCAATTCGGAAGAAACTGTGTCCGTATATTTAGATCAAGGACAAGTAGTATTTGCTTGGCAAAATCAACGCTTAACCAGCCGCACTCTAGAAGGACAATATCCCGCCTATCGGCAATTAATCCCCCGTCAATTTGAACGCCAAATCACATTAGAAAGAAAGCAATTTATCAGCACTTTAGAACGAATTGCTGTCTTGGCAGATCAAAAGAATAATATCGTTAAACTCAGCATTGATAACGAAAATCAGGAAATAACTCTATCTTGTGAAGCCCAAGATGTCGGCAGTGGCACAGAATCAATGCCAGCACAAATTTCTGGAGAAGATATAGACATTGCTTTTAATGTTAAATATCTCATGGATGGTTTAAAAGAATTACCATCTTCGGAAATTTTAATGCACTTAAATCAAAGTTTAACCCCCGTTATTTTTACTCCCCTAGGAGGTCTAAAAATGACTTACTTGGCTATGCCTGTACAGTTGAGAAATTAGTTTATTCGTCCTAAACATGGCATAAACACTACAAGTCCTGCCTGTTCTGTATCTCATGACATAAAGGAAGTGCTGTATATAGGCTATTTCGGAAAAACTTTCAGGATGTATTACCCTGGCACAGAGTCAGGGTTTTATATTATACAAAAGATTTTAAGGCACAAAATGGTAAATTTAGCAACCTTTCATAATATAACGAGTTGGCGTTATAGTCTTAATCTGTTAGTTAGCAACAAACCCGAACTATGGTTCAACAATTGCAACGTCAACGTCAGAGTGCATCTTTCCCGGAAACTGCCCCAGCAGCTAATCCTGTGTTTTTCAGAACTTATAGCCGTCGTACACCAGCCGGTTTAAGAGAATCCTGGGATGAAGTGTGCGATCGCACGTTACAAGGTTTAGTCGAGTTAGGCAAACTCACCCAAGAGGAAGCCGCCCTCTTAGACAAAATGCAACGCAATATAAAAGCACTCCCCAGTGGCCGCTGGTTGTGGGTTGGTGGTACAGACTGGTTAAAAAAATCTAAGAACTTTTCTGGTGCTTATAATTGTACTTCTACAAACTTAACAGATTGGAAAGCCTTTGGTTTAATGATGGATCTGTCCATGATGGGTTGTGGTACAGGTGCAGTTATTGAACCTAAGTATATTAATCAATTACCCCCTATCCGTAACCGCTTAAATGTCACCGTCATAGGTGAAGTTGGTAATACACCTACAGAACAACGTCGAGAATTTACGGAAATTAATGTACAAAATGACACCATTAATATTTACGTCGGTGATAGTCGGGAAGGCTGGGTAAAGTCCTATCAAACACTGTTAAAACTCTCTACCGATGAACGTTTTAGCAATGATGTGCAGGTATTTGTAGATATTAGTAATGTGCGTCAGTCCGGGGAAACCCTCAAAGGCTTCGGTGGTGTAGCTAACCCAGTAAAATTACCTGGTTTATATGAACGCTGCGCCTCTATTCTAAATAAAGCAATAGGTAGACAGTTGACTTCTGTTGAGTGCTGTTTATTAATTGATGAAGCGGCTGTATCAATTGTCGCAGGAAATATACGTAGGAGCGCGGGAATGCGCCAATTTGTTGCAGAAGACCAACAAGGCGCAACAGCAAAAGACAACCTCTGGCAACAAGATGCGGAAGATAACTGGCGCATAGATCCAGAACGTGACGCTTTGCGGATGGCCAACCATAGCCGAGTATTTCACCATAAACCCACCCTAGAAGAATCTATTGCCGCAGTGCAAAAGCAATATTATAGTGGTGAAGGTGCAATTCAATGGGCTGGTGAAGCAGTAGCAAGAGCTAACATTGATATACTCAACACCCCAGAACTGAAAAAAGACTTCCTGCAAGCTTACGAACAAGGAAAAGCTCAAGCATGGATACAAGAACATCACCCAAATATTGATGTTCAAGAGTTAGAACACCGTTTAGGCCGCTACGGCTTAAACCCGTGTGGTATTTAATTATACTTGCCTCACGTAAAAAACCCCGCAAATACGGGGAAAGCTGAGAAGCTAATCCCGTGGTAATCAATGGAACTAAAAAGCTATTGACACCGTACAGCGTAGAGAGTGAAACTAGATTACAATGAAAATCGTTTTCTAGAATATAAATCTCCAAGAGTGTGGGGGTGCGTATGACCTGCCAAAAGTTCAGCTTTTTCAGTCTGATCACAACATTTTGGATATTAGAACTATCTGCCAAATTGTTGTAGAACAACCCTGTGGTCGAAAAGAATTTCTCTATCATTTGCAGTCATACTTACAAAAGGTACGCGGAGCTACAGGGAATATAGAACCTGTAGAACTAGAGGATAAAAAGCCTCTAGGATAACAAAACTGGAAATAATAGGAACTAACTTCCACTGTAACTTGTCTGAGGTACACTTAAACCAACTAGACCCCGACAACTACAAAGAACAAGAGGAAGCATTTAAAGCCGGCGCTTTATCTGTGGCCACATTATTAAACCATCACTTCCAAGAACCCCGCTATCAATATAGTCGGGAACTTGACCCCATTGTTGGCGTTTCCTTCACCGGTTTATTTGACTTCTTTGTTCATGCTTTTGGTGCGGACTGGTTGCGCTGGTGGGAACAAGGAAGGCCAGAAACCCAAGAAGGTTTAATATTCAAACGTGGTGAGCAAAAATACCTCAGCAAATGGCGAGAAGTAGTCCATCAAACCGTTTGGGAATATTGCGACAAACACGGAATTAAACGCCCTAATCGTTGTACTACAGTACAACCAGCAGGTACAAAATCTCTTTTGAGCGGAGCTTCCCCCGGTTGGCATCCCCCCAAAGCCCAAAGATTTATTCGCCGGATTACCTTCCGCAAAAATGACCCTGTGGCCTTGGCTTGTATAGATTTTGGGTATAATGTAATACCCTCGCAATCGGACAAAGATGAAAACGGTAATTTACTTAATGATCCATTTGATAACCGTTGTACAGAATGGTTGGTAGAAATTCCCGTCGCTGTTTCTTGGGCAGATTTACCTGGTGCTGATGTTATTGATGTATCTAGATTCTCCGTATTAGCCCAGTTAGATTTTGTGATGCAGGTGCAGAAATTCTACACAAGGCACAATTGTTTCCATCGGGATACTCGCTTTATCACACGTCATGGGATTTTCTCCTTTAATGATTTTGAACCAGGCGACAAGGTGGAAGTGATTAATGCTAATGGTAACTGGTCAATTGCTACTGTGGTATGCACATCAAGTCCTCGCACTATGTATCGTATAATTTTGCTCATAGCATCAGATATCCACGAAGAGAGACTTGTACAAATTATATCAACGGAAGATCATCGTTGGCAGACTCTTCGTTACATAGGTGGCAGATTGGTAGAAGAAGTAACTTTGACACAAGACCTCACGTTAGAACATAAAATACCAGACATTTTGCTTTCCTATCTGCCGAACCTAGATGTTTCTGGTATCCAGCATGGCATTGTTTTGGGCGATGGCACAAGGCCTAAAGATACAGGTAGCTGTCAAGTATATCTGTGTGGAGAAAAACGAGAACTGGGACAATACTTTCCCAGAAGGATGGAGCGTGATGATATTAATCAAACTCATGTTACCCTTCTGTCCAGTTATTACAAGGAACTTCCCAGTATTGATGCAGATGAGTCTTATCTTTATGGATTCATTGCTGGACTTTTAGCTACTGATGGAAATGTTTGTGGTACTTGTATTTCATTAAGTACAGGTCGGGCTGAAGTAGTTGATTGGCTAAAGCAGGTTTGTCCAAAACTTGGTTTGGTTATTTCTAGTATTGATATACAGAAACCTAGTGGGTATGAAAATTCAAAAGGCTCATATTCAGTTCGTTTCATCCGCTCTTCAGTTCACGACTCATTAATATTGCGTGATTGTCACCGTCAGAAGCTCAAACCATCTTGTTTCTCTAAGAAGTGGCAGGTCTTGTCTGTGGAAAAATTAGATTTTCAGGAATATGGCTGGTGTGTTATGGAACCAGAAACTAACAAGTTTGCTTTAGAGCATAATATTCTTACTTACAATACTTCTGCGACTTTAGAATTACGTTCTGAAGAGGTTGAAACCTTGGGTACACGCATTTATGAAGCCATTCAAAATGATGAAGGTTACATTTCTGCGGCTTTGTTAGCGCGGTTTGACGACATTCAAACATTCCCCCGTTTACCCTTTGAACCCATAGATAAAGCGACTTATGAACGGTTATCTGTTGAAGTCAAGGAAAGGCGGAAAACAGAGGATTTCTGTGGGGCTTTAAGCCGCTATGATTTAGGTGAATTAACAGAAGCAGGTCCTAGTGGATGCGATTCTGATAAATGTATGTTCCCTGAACAAACGCCCACGCCATAAAATCCGTTAACCTCTTAGCACAGTGAACAGTGAGCATTGAACCGTTCACTGTTTACTTTTATAGAACCTAGCATTTACCAAGCAGCGTAAAGTACAAAGTTTTTTAGTTTTAGGGAACAGGAAACAGTAAATAAATTAGGGTGTACCTCATGAGACTGGTAAAGGCTATAATTAACTTTTATATTCAATAACATGAGTAGAACTAACCCATTCGCCCTTCTCATTGTAACTACGAATTAAACGTTGACGTTCCTTTTCTCTGACTAACCAACCTGCTTCAACAAAAAACGGTTTTCTTAGTTGCAGTTGTAAGGGAACATCGCTAGAAATTCCATCAGGTAATAATAAAATTTGGCGAATGCCCCCTCCTTGTTCAAAAATGAGTTTATTTCCTGTTATTTTTGCCCGGAACGTAATGGTTTGAGATGTAACAGATAATTTTTGCTCTAAATATCCATTGCCGATTTCCTTGATTTCTAAATAAGTGGCATGGGTTTCTGAGGGTCTTAGGTCTGAGTAAAATGTATGAGCTTTACCTTCCCAATTACCAATTAATTGTCCTACAGTCAATTGTGGGCGTTCACTAGCATCTGTGTTAGCGCGAAATTCCCTGATTAAACTTAAATTGGTAAAGTTGCCTTGTTTATTATATAATTGCACTAAGCGCGATCGCCTATCATGATCTATAAAACCGTATTCTGCCCCAAATTCTGTAAAAGGTGCTAGTTGTAATGTTCCTTTAGTAAAAGCTCCTGTGGCAAAAAAAATATTTTGTCTACCTATTGAACGATATTCTTGTTGATAATCTTCAATCGGAGAACCTCCATAACCACTAGCATCAAAACGCCGTAGTCTAAACCGCACTCCTTGATTATCATCAAAAGCTTCTAAATTTAAAATACTAGGAGTGGAATTTATAATTTCTCCATCAGGAGATATTTTCGTAAATGAACCTTGCCATTCGCCTAAGTTTTTCAGAAAGTTGTCCCAGTTGTTCACCATAATTCAATTGTTGATTTAAAAATATTGTTGTATTTTAATACTCGTTTAAGACTAAGATCAATGGTTGGCAATGATCATGGAAATAATCATAACTATCATACAGTTAAATACCACATACCATTAAACCTTTCAATTACCGGTTTCTGACAAAAATATGTTAAGATTAATGAAGAACTAATAATTTTTTACCGCAATTCTGGGAGAGTGTCATGTTTATTAGTGAATTGTCGCCCTTATTTCAAGAACTTGCCCAGCATCCAGTTTCTTTCTTGGGTGGTTTCGTCTCTGGTGTCCTCAGACTCAACCTCAATGAAGACCCTGTGAAAAGTTGGTTGGATAAGAAAGGTTGTGGAAATTGTTCCAGTTCCGTCAGCACCGAAGCAAACAACGGTAAAGCCACCGGACCCCAGCAGATTACAATTGACTAGTTGATTTGAGTCCACCTACTCAGTTTTCTCAATTTCAGACATTCATGGGTAATAGGTTATAGGTCATCAATTATACTTACCTGTTGCCTGTTACCTAGTATAAAATTAAATTAATTAATTTTCTAACTATAAACATATAAAAGCAGCTAATAATAGATTGTCAAATACCATACATTGAAAACTGTAACAATCAGCTATTATATTAGAAATATGCGTATGTTCAGGCGAGTGACATTTATTGGGTTGTAGATCACGAGTCTATCAGGATTCATATCTTACAATTATGTTTGTCTCTAAATTCAGATTTTCTTAGTTCTGTTTTACACCTGAAATATTCGCATCTTGTTGACAATTACTTGATACATAATGACTATTTACGTTGGAAATCTCTCCTACAAAGCGACTGAAGAAGACTTAAAAGCTGTATTTGCCGAATATGGCACAGTCAAAAGAGTTGTTTTACCTACAGACCGTGAAACCAGAAGAATGCGGGGCTTTGCCTTTGTGGAAATGTTAGAAGATGCACAAGAAGATGCTGCCATCTCAGAATTAGATGGTGCAGAATGGATGGGTCGTCAACTGAGAGTTAATAAAGCAAAACCACGAGAGGATAACCGAATAGACGATAAGCGACGAGGTGGTTGGACTAAAAAACAAGAAAATTATTAAGTACAGAAGGTAGGTAATGGGTGATTGGTAAAACTTTTACCTATTATCTATTTTTTTATGTAAAATAACTCAAGTCGTCAGAAATATTGATATCTCTATCTAGAATATGTTATAAAAAAATAACAGGTTGCTAAATGACTCCTAGCTCAGAAAAATATAAAGAAATAATTAAGAGTGCTATTATCTATCGCGGCAATCATTCTCAAGTTGAAGCTAGGAATGACAATAGACTTAGAAGCAGGAATTTGTAGGCAAAAATAATCGGAACCCTGTTGCATAAGCATATTGCCAGAGATAGGTTTTGATGATAGGGTAGGTTGAGCTTTGATTTTTGAGAAAAAACCCCCAGTGGATGTTAGCCAACCAGGGGAGTTAAGTTATCAGGGTGCATCTACCAATTAAATGTTCTCAGGTGTATAACTGTTATCCGGATAAATTTATGGTTAGCAGGTTGGCTTTGATATTGGTCAAAAGTAGCAAAAGAAAAAACCCCCAGTGGATGTTAGCCAACCAGGGGAGTTAAGTTATCAGGGTGCATCTACCAACTGATTATTCTGGTAGTCCTTCACAAGTTCCGGATAGGTAATAGATATTTTCGACCAGAAAAATCTATAACTATTATACATAAGAGAGAGTGCTAAACATAAAAAACCCCCAGTGGTGTTAGCCAAGGAGGTTAGTTATCAGGGTGCATCTACTGGTTAATTGTTCTAGGCTTCTAGATGATGCTCCGGAAAAAAATGGCTGTATGGCTATAATCATCTGGTGCTAATGAGAAGAAGAAAAAACCCCCAGTGGTGTTAGCCAGCTAGGGGAAGTTAGTTATCAGGGTGCATCTACCAATTAAATGTTCCTGGTTTTTAAATTATGCTCCGGACAAAGTTACCTGAATATCACTCTATGTCACATACTGAAAAAATTTCTGTGGCTAGTAGCTGGTTAGGGGAGTTAGTTGTCAGGACACCATCTACTTAATATCTGAATCAGAAAATGCCGTGAAATACCGCGAGATTTGAATGAAGCCGTGGGGATTTTCCTCAAGGCAATGTGGGATACCACCTTTATCAACTCAGTTGGTAATGTTGTACTGGACATTCACGATATCCCAGATATCAGGGAATGTCTCGGTTAAAAGTATCAGGCAAGCAAATCATGGCTCTCCTGCTTCCTCACTCCTGGCTTCAATAAACGTTCTTGGTAACCAGGGACGTTTTTATTTGCCACAATTAAAACAAGAAAACCCCTAGTGGATTATTATCAACTAGGGGAATTGAAGATCAAGGTGCATCTACCAATAAAGAGTTCTGGACGGGGATCAAAGAATCCGGAATAAAGCTGTCCCAGCCCAGAAGGGGAAAACCTAGGCCTGAAAAACTAGATTAAGATAGATGGAGAGCTAGTCCATAATCGAAACATGAATAAGGCAAAATACATCTAAACCATGAGCAGAACTAGCTGCTGATTAGATGATTCCCAAAAGCAATGAAGATTGATAGGTTTTGCCTACAATGATTCGATTTTTAGGTGCGATAAGTTCAATATGAATGTATAAGTTGCGCCAAGCTGTGCTAGTCAGCATTGTCTAAGTTTTATGGAGCAGAAGTTGTGACCCAGGAATTTCATCTTTCCGCAACGCCGGTGGGACAAAATGACTATCTGGTGCGGACGGAACAAGTTGCGCCTGGGGTACCGTTGGCAGAAGAACTGGTGCATTGGCCTGTAGCAGAATGGTTAACTGCGGCAGGACATTTGATGGATGACCCTTTGCAGTTAGTTTTGCAGGGGGATATGATGTCCAGAAAATCTGTTAATTTGGTGTCCTTGGGTCAGGAGTTGTATAATGCTCTATTTCAAAGGACTCTGAGAGATAGTTGGATTACTGCTCAAGGTATTGCCCAAAATCACCAGCAGGTACTCAGGCTGAGATTGGGGTTAAAGGATACTAAGCTGGCGCGGTTGCCATGGGAGGTGATGCACGCTGGCGATCGCCCTTTAGCTACAGGTCCCTATATCACCTTTGCCCGTTACCAAAGTGGTATTGCTCCCCTATCAGGATTACTAAGCAATAATCCCCCCCATTTGGCACAAGGACGGGGACTGAGAGTGTTAATGGTGATTTCTTCCCCAACTGATTTAGTCAGACTAGATTTACTTAAGCAGGAAGCTACCAATCTCAAGGCAGAACTACACCGTCAAGCATTAAGGATGGCAGATGGTAATTGTCATTTACCAGAAATCGAATTAACGGTTTTAGATCAACCCGGTCGGGAAGAACTCACCCAAGCTTTGGAGCAGGGACATTATCATATTCTTCATTATTCAGGCCATAGTAATGTGGGTGAGAATGGTGGACAAATTTATCTGGTAAGTAAAAAAACTGGTTTGACTGAAATTCTCAGCGGTGATGATTTGGCTGGGTTGCTGGTGAATAATAATATTCAAATGGCGGTATTTAACTCCTGTTTGGGAGCGTATCGGGCTAGACCCCAGACCCAAGAAGAATCCCCTGAAAGGAATTTAACAGAAAGTTTGGTGAAACGGGGCATTAGAAGTATTTTGGCTATGTCAGAACGCATTCCTGATGAGGTGGCACTGACGTTAACCCAGTTGTTTTACCGGAATTTGAGTCAGGGTTATCCTTTGGATTTATGTGTGAGTCGAGTACGTCAAGGCTTAATTTCCGCCTATGGTTCTCAACAAATGTACTGGGCTTTACCGATTTTATATCTTCGGCGCGAATTTGATGGTTGTTTAGTCCCCAAGGCTAATTCATCTAACTACATGACTGCGCCACAGGAGCTATCGGAGTTATTAAGTGAGTATCAGCCACAGATGCCCGCTAATAATGCTAATAATTATAACTATGCTGGGGTCGGGAATCATCCAGAAATGAATTTAGGGATTGATGATATTCTCAATCCTGATTTAGATGGGGAGCGGTTGCCACTAGACTGGTTGGCAGAAGATAGTTGGGGTGATATGGTAGATGAGATTGAGTACGATGATCCCAGTTATCACCAAGACTCTTCCATGGTTTCTGATTTGTTAAGTGAGCTTCGCTCTTCAGTGAAGATACCGGAAGAAGCGACTATGAAAGCAGAACTGATTCAAGGGGACAGGTCTGGTCTATCATCAACGCCGGTCTCTCCAACGGAGCAAAATTTAGATTGGAGTAATATACCAACTCAGATTAGGCTAACTTCATCTAATATTGAGAAGCGTCACACTAATCCCCAGTTATCTCCATCATCTATACCTAAACTGGGTCATAACTCTGGGCAAAAAAAATCTCCATTACTTCTGTATGGTCTTGGCGGTGCGGGTGTAATGGCGATTATTGCCGCTATGGGTTGGTGGTGGTATCAATACCAATTTCCCCAATCTGGGGTGATGGGCTCAATTCCTAGCCAAAATTCCCCACATCCAGGGTATCCCCAGATTAATTTGTCTACTTCAGCTACTGGTATTGTTACGGCTACGGCTACAGCACAGTTAACTCAAGGCAATTTAAAGGCTGGTTTGGATGCGGTGAGTGAATTACTCAATCGTGGGGCTTTTGAGTCGGCAGAAACGGCTTTAAATCTGATTCGTCCAGAGGATGGGGAAAATCCATCGGTGAATTTTTTACGGGGACGCTTGGCTTGGCAGTTGGTACAAACTAAAAATAATAAGTATAGTATTGATGATGCTCGGCGTTATTGGGCTAGGGCCGTAGAAAATCAGCCGGATTCTATTGTGTATAAAAATGCTTTGGGATTTGCCTACTATGCGGAAAATAATCTCAATTATGCTAATGACGCTTGGTTTAAATCCCTGAATTTGGCTTTAAAACCCCAGCAGAATGGCAATTCTGACTCGGTAAAATATCCGCAAATAGCTGGTAATCAGGAGGCTTTAACGGCTTATGCTGGTTTAGCTTTGGGTTTATATAAGTCGGCGCAAGGTAACAGGGGTGAGAAACGTCAGCAATATTTACATGAGGCGATTAAACTTCGACAAATGGTGATCCAAAATGCACCCGCCAATTTTACGATTGAGCAGTTGTCACAAAATTGGTTGTGGACTGAACAGGCGATCGCTGATTGGCGATTACTTTTACAGGAAAATAGTCCATAATTGGCAACAATCAAACAACTCTGTCTCATCTCATACATCACTGGGAAATTAAATAACTATGGCTGTATTTACATTGTGAGACAATGAATCTGGTTAGATATATAAACAACGTTATTAGAAGTCAGGAATCAAAAAACATGAGAAAAGTAGAAGCCATTATCCGTCCATTTAAACTGGATGAGGTAAAAATTGCCCTAGTTAACGCAGGTATCGTCGGGATGACAGTTTCGGAAGTCCGCGGGTTCGGACGGCAAAAGGGTCAAACTGAACGCTATCGTGGTTCGGAATACACTGTGGAGTTCCTCCAAAAACTCAAGGTAGAAATAGTCGTTGAAGATGATTTAGTAGATATGGTTGTGGATAAAATTATTACCGCAGCTCGTACTGGTGAAATTGGTGATGGTAAAATATTTATCTCACCTGTTGAACAGGTTGTACGGATTCGCACGGGGGAAAAGAATACGGAAGCTGTATAAGTTCTAATTATTTGGTGCTGCTTGTCTAAAAAATAGCTGCTGCTGAGGGTAAATCAGCAGTGCTTTTTATTTTCAGCCGTTCTATAAGACCTTCATTTTGGTGCTCTGATTTTGTCTACTTTTCAAGTTACAGTTAATTATCCCCCGCAGCTTGTTGAACAGCAGCGGCCACAGAGATAGCCACACGCTGATCAAAGACGGAGGGAATAATATGTTCTCGATTCAAATCGGCGGTTTCAACTAAAGAAGCGATCGCACTGGCCGCCCCCAAACACATATTAGTAGTAATTCTACTGGCTCGGCAATCTAATGCCCCACGAAAAACCCCAGGAAAGGCTAGGACGTTGTTGATTTGGTTGGGGTAGTCACTCCTACCCGTAGCCATGACGGCAACGTTGTCAGGGACTAATTCTGGTTGAATTTCTGGAATTGGGTTAGCCATGGCAAAAATAATAGCCTCTTTGCTCATTCCCTTGACCATTTCTGGTGTCAGAACTCCCGGTGCACTCACACCGATGAATACTTCTGCCCCTTGAACTGCATCACCTAAGTTTCCTTGGACTGGAACGGCAAATTCTAGTTTTTCTGTGGTCAGGTCACTGCGATTACTACTTATAATTCCCTTGGAGTCGCACATCAAAATGGTTTTTGCACCTGCTTTCCTAAGTAAACGAGCGATCGCTACTCCCGCCGCGCCAGCACCATTAATTACAATGCGGATATCTCCAATACTTTTCTCTACGAGTTTGAGCGCGTTAAATAAGGCTGCTAAGGTAACTATGGCGGTTCCATGTTGGTCATCATGGAAAATGGGGACATTTAATTCTGATCTCAGTCTTTGTTCAATTTCAAAGCAGCGTGGTGCTGCGATATCTTCCAGGTTGACACCACCAAAGACAGGGGCGATGTTTTTAACAGCTTTCACAATTTCATCTGTATCTTGAGTATCTAAACAGATGGGAAAAGCATCAATTCCGGCAAATTCTTTGAATAACATCGCCTTACCTTCCATGACTGGTAAAGCTGCTTCAGGTCCGAGATTTCCCAAACCCAAAACCGCACTGCCATCAGTGACAATGGCTACGGTATTATTTTTGATAGTGAGATTATATACTTCTTCAGGGTTTTCAGCGATCGCTTTACAGATTCTCCCCACTCCCGGAGTATAGGCCATGGCCAAATCGGAAACGCTTTTGAGAGCAATTCTGCTGACAATGCTAATTTTCCCTCCCCGATGTAAATTAAATGTCCGATCATAGACATCAATTACCTTAATGTTCACTAGGTCTTTGACCGCTCTGACAATGGTTTCTCCGTGTTCGACACTGGCAGCGTCAACCGTAATATTACGTATGGATTCTTGTCTTGTTTGTTCGATTAAATCAATTTGTCCCAGATTACCACCAGCAGTGGCGATCGCTTGAGTGACAGATGCTAACATTCCCACCTGATTGGGAATTTGTAACTGCATGGTAACGCTGAAACTAGAATTAGGGGTAAGATTTGTCATTTTAGGGAATAGGCGAGAGGGAATGGGTGGGAGGGAATGGAGTTTCTTCCTCCTGACTCCTGTAGGGGCGAAAGGCCTTTTGCCCCTGCTAAACACTGAATTAAAAAAAATTACATTTCTACAGATACCAAAACAACTGTAATATTATCGTGTCCACCTTCTTCTTTAGCTGCTTCTACGAGATTATTGGCTGCTTGTTTTAGGGAAGAGGACTCTGTTATGTATTCATAAATTTTCTCATCAATCAATTCCTCTGTGAGTCCATCGCTACAGAGAAGTAAGCGATCGCCATTTTGTAGTTCTAGGGACTGAACATCTACTTGATTCAAATCTTCTCGACCTAAACAACTAGATAAAACATGACGATAGGGATGGTGTCTGGCCTCATCAAGGGTGAGATCCCCCATCTTTAAAGCCTTGGCAATCCATGTATGGTCATTTGTAATTTGTTGTAATTCTGTTCCTCGCAGTCGGTAGATCCGAGAATCACCAACGTGGCCACATACAGGGGATTCTGACGGACGGATCACCACAACTACGGCCGTTGTTCCCATATCTGCACGTTGTGGGTGATCTTGTTGGTCTTTGATAATAGCATTATTAGCCGCAGCTAAAGCTTGTTTTAGAAGTTGTGATGTTGTTTGGGGGGACTGCCAATTTTCCTCTAAATAGACACGAATTTCTTGAGTAGCGATGCGCGAGGCCTCTTCTCCTCCTGCATGACCACCCATACCATCAGCGACTATAAAAAATCGTCCTGTGGGATCAATATAGTAGGAATCCTGATTATAGGCGCGAACACGCCCCGGATCTGTACAACCTGTAGAGTCAAGTTTCATAGATTTCTCGTGAACAATTGATTAATAGTTGCTAGTTATAGTTACTAAAAATATAGGTAGATATTTCTAGCTTTACAAGGTATGCACCTTAATGGGCTAACTACAAGCCTCCTGTTTATCTATTTAATTTTGACATACTCAGGACTGGTACAGCACCGCGTCAATAACCGAACCATGATCAATTTCCCAGCCTGTACCGTGTTCGTTTTGACTTTTGATCTGCGGTACTAGGTGACTAACTTAGTGTTTGTTGTCTAGATTATGTTGTGATGCATAATTTTAGGATTGATATCGGCGTTAGGCCTGACTAAGTAAATTAGATGATTGGTGATTGAGAATGTGTCTATAAATTTACCACAAAAGGCTATGGAATCGGGGAAGTTTTTAATACATCCGATCATAACGGTCAAGACGTAAAAGCAACCGGATCAGAATCAAGGAAACTGCTGCTGCAATTAGGCCAATTACAACTGCTAACCATAGATACTCATGAACCAACAGAATTGTAGCCGCAATAGTAAAACCACTGATAATCATGGCATAGCTCATGCCCAGTTGAATATTACTCTGTCGCCGCATCAGACGTTCTGTTTCCACGGATCGGACTCGCAGACGAATGTCACCACGTTCAATTTTATCGAGGGTATCTTCTAACCTGCGTGGTAATCCTAAGGCAGTGCTACTGACCTGGACTGCTTGACGACTTAATTCATTCAAGAAACTATTCCCTTCTGTACCATTGTTGTCTGTCATAAGCTGCATTGCATAGGGCTGGGCAACTTCCATAAAGTTAAATTCTGGGTCTAAACCCTTACCAACTCCTTCGAGGGTGGAAAAGGCGCGCATGACAAAGGTAAAAGTTGCTGGAAATCTAAAGGGTTGATTGTAGGCCAGTTCGTACAGATCGTCACTAATGGCTGCTACTGATTGATTTTCAAAGGGCTTATCCATAAAGTTATCCAGCATATACTGAACAGAGCGACGGACAGGACCCATATCATCAACGGGAGCGATCGCCCCCAAATCAATTAAGGATTTTACCACGCGCGAGCCATCTTTTTGAGCGATGCCAAACAAAGTTTCCATTAGTCCTTCCCGAATGTTGGATTTAATTGTTCCCATCATTCCGAAGTCGTAGAAAATCAAAGCCCCATCCGGGCTGACTGCCAGATTTCCGGGGTGGGGATCGGCGTGGAAGAAACCATTATTGAGCAGTTGATGTAGGTAAGCTTGAGCACCATAACGGGCGATCGCTTTTCTATCTACACCAGCAGCCTCTAAGGCCTCATACTGACTAACTTTAATCCCGGGAATATATTCTAAAGTAATTACCTTAGTTGTAGCATAACGCCAATAAACCCTAGGAACTTTCACCCAGTCATAACTGCGAAAATTCCGGCGAAAAGTATCCGCATTACGACCTTCATTAAGATAGTCAATTTCCTCCCAAAGAATGCGACAACACTCCTCATATATACCCATCCAATACCTACCCCGCCCCCATTTGGGATGGTTTTGAAAGTACCGAGCAATACCTTTAAGAATGTGTAAATCAATCTCAAATAACTTCTTGAGTCCGGGGCGTTGCACTTTCACCACAACGGACTCACCAGTATATAAAATAGCCTTATGTACCTGACCCAAACTGGCGGCGGCTAATGGTATGGGTTCAAAATCCTGGAACAGTTCGGTAATTTTTTTACCTAATTCCTGTTCTACAATTCCTTCCACCTGTTCATAACTGAATGCTGGAACTCTATCTTGTAATTTAGATAACTCTTCTACATATTCAGCAGGAAAAATATCAGCACGAGTAGAAAATAGTTGCCCGACCTTAATAAAAGTCGGACCCAAATCTAAGAATGTGTTTCTAATCCAAATTGCCTGGGCTTTACGTCTAGCGGCTTGTTTAGCTTCCGTAATACCGCCGGGGTAACTCCAAGCCTTATTATAACGCCAAATTTTGAACATCAAGGTCAAGACAAAAGACCAAATATCCACAAAGCGGCGTTTGCTAGAGTATTCTTCCCGATTCCAACGGTATGCTTTGTCTGAGTAACCTTGTTCCATATTTTTCTTATACCGTCGGCGTGTTCCAGATTCATCTTAATTTGAAGCAGGGGGCAGGGATGAAAATTTTAGATTTTAGATAACAAAAACAATCCAAAATCCAAAATCCAAAATTAATAACTCCTACCCATTACCTATTAACTATTTTGCAGCATGGCGATGCTTCTGTAATTCACTTCTTAATAGAGCAATTTCTGCCCTTAATTCGTCAATTTCAGTCTGTAAATCTACTGAAGCACCACTGGATGAACTACCATCTGTAGTCATTCCCGATCCAGAAGATTCCGCAGCCCGATTAGCTCGTGCGATCACTTCTTCAGTAAACTGGCGTAGCTGTTCTCTAGCTTCAGCATCAAATTTGCCCAGTTCACTCAAAGCATCAGTCAAGGCGACTTCTACACGCTCATTAATTACTTCAGCTACGGCTCTGCCTACGAAAAAGGCTTGCACAAGGGGATTACTCATAAATTTTTGTAAAGTTGCTCCGCAAAAAGATTATAACCTGCATTCCGTCTTTAGGTTAGGACTTACGCAAAAGACAATGAAAGTAGGGGTAATTCATGAATTACCCCCACCCAAGGGTCAGCTTTGCATTTACATCTTGGATAAGTCCGATCATTCAGGAGTTCAACGGTTGACAGATGACTGTTGACCCATTACCAGCCTCAACAGATATGATCAGTGTTCAACCGGAGATGATCTTAATTAATCCCAAACACTGTTCCCACTGTAGATTTAATGGAGTTTCCGGCATCCTTTAAAGTTTGACTGATGGGGTGTTTATGCTGTAAAAATACTCTGGCACAATTGCGTCCTGGCATTCCTGAAATTGAACCACCGGGATGAGTTCCCGCACCTGTTAAAAAGAGATTATCAATGGGCGTTTTATAGTTAGCTAACTCTGGCAAAGGTCGGAAAAATATCATTTGATCCATAGTCATATCAATATGATAATAATTACCTTTGTATGCTCCCAATCTTTCGCCTAATTCTGCTGGACTTTCTACCCGTCTAGCGATAGTCGCTTTTTTCACATTTGGGGCATAAGTAGCTAGTTTATCAATTACTCGGTCTGCCACTTTATTTTTTAATTCATCTGTCCAACCTGTCCCTTTTAATCCTGTACCTGCTGCACCTGCAATTTGATAAGGGGCAAAAAATTCAATCCATAAAGTATGTTTTCCTGGTGGTGCTAAACTAGGATCAAGGGCACTAGGCATGACTATATACATGGATGGGTCAGAATCGGGGATTTCCCCCAATGTACATTTACTATGAGCTTGTTCCACATGATTGATAGAATCAGCAATTAAAATTGAACCAATCAAATATTCGTCTTGATGATCATGGTGGGAAAAATTCAATGTTTCATCTAAAGCTAAATCTATTTTGAGGATAGTTTCATTATTATTGATAATGCGCCGTTCTAATCTTTCCCATAAGTTAGGATCAACCCCATCAATATCACTTTTCTCTGTCATTTGTAGAAATAATCTTTGGGCATCAATATTAGAAATTACTCCATGTTGAGCTAGATATTCTTTACCATCTTTTACCCTGACTCCTACGGCTTTACCATCATCAACGATAATTTTATCAACGTGCTTATCTGTGAGAATTACCCCACCTTTGCTATTAACTAATTTGACCAATGCTTGCACCAATGCACCAGTACCACCACGAGGTCTAGCCATACCAGGATGATGACGCATGGCCATCATCATCACACCAATTGCTAGGTTTTTTTGAGAAGGTGGCGCACCTAATTCTGATGCTAATCTAGCTAGGGGTGCTTTGAGAAATTCTTCATCAAACCATTCATTGAGAATATCTTCAGCACTATTGAGCATTGTTCGCACGAAATCAAGACTTTTGGCTGGTGAACCAACTACAGAAAATAAATCTTTGATTTGTTGAATATTGAAGTTACCAAAAATATCTATAATTGATTTTGGTGGAGCATTAAACATCGGAATCATGGCATTAATTGCCCGTTGCCAATAATCTGTAAACTCTGCATATTTTTGAGCATCTCTTTCACTATACCGAGCAATTTCTGCACAGGTTTTTTCTAGGGATTTATGAGCTAAAAAATATTTACCATCTGGATGGGGACAAAATACAACTGGGTCACATTCTAGATACTCTAAGCCATATTTTGTTAGTTCTAATTCTTCAATTACTGGACCCAAATGGATAAATTCATGATCAATGGCACACAAGTTAAATTTAAAACCTGGTGCTTGGTCTGGAATACATTCTTCCGTTGTCGCTGCACCACCAGGAACAGACCGTTTTTCCAGTAATAGGACACTATAACCCGCTTTGAGTAAATAAGCTGCACATACTAACCCGTTATGTCCTGCACCAATGATGATAATGTCATATTTTTCCATATTTTTTACTACCTGAAAATTTCACTTTGTTTATATTATTATATTTAGAGGCAATAAAGCTAGGGTTTACACAAAACATCAGGAAATTAGGGGTAATTCATGAATTAACCCCAGGAAACAATCAGATTTTTGATTACTTGGTGTGTAATTCCTAAGATTAATAAAATGTAATCTGAGATTCTCAACTTTTATAGGAATTAGGACTTACGCATTGACAGGATAAACCAAATATGAGGTATGGGTTTTAGGCTTTTTCAAGACTTACGCAAATAGCGATCGCCAGTGCCAGTTGCGTAAGTCTTGTTTACTTTACGCAAAGACACAAAAAACTTTTTGCGTCTTTGCTTATTAGCCTCTACCCTTGAGTATCTCTAAGAGAAATGGTGTGAAACAAAACTCAAATAGGTTGAATGTTATCCCGCAGCATCAGGTAACGGTTTTTTTGGCATTGCCAATTGTAAGATAATCTCCAATAACCAAGGGGCAAGACGTTGACACAATACAGCTAAGTGAGATTGCCAGCCTACCAAAATTTCTGGCGTATCTTTTTTTAATCCAATCATCAGTGCTTGGGCAACTTGTTCCGGTGTCATGGGAATTACTCCATGAAATAAATTCAAGTCACGCACCATATCTGTTTCCGTCAGAGAAGGAAGTAAGGCAATAACGCGGATATTGTGTTGGGCAAGTTCTTGACGTAAAGCTTGGGTAAATCCGACAATTGCAAACTTAGTGGCAGAATATGTGGCCATTGTCGGTGCGGCAACTTTTCCCATGAGACTAGAGACATTGACAATGATCCCCTTTTTTTGACTAACCATACGTTTAGCTATTAAGCTGGTCAGGGTATACATTGCCAATAAATTAACAGAAAGTTCTTCTTGCAATTGGGGAAGTTTTGATTGCAGAAATGAGTTTTGATGTGCCACTCCGGCGCAATTTACGAGTAAATGAATCGGACCATAACTGCGCCAAAGTTGGGCTACGGCTATATTGACGTTGATTGAGTGAGTTAAGTCTAAAGCCATGATTGTAGTTTCTACGCCTAAAGCCTCGATTTCGCCAGCTACTTGGGCTAACTTTTGCCGATCGCGTGCTACCAATATTAACCTTTTCATGCCTTGTTTGGCTAATTCTAAGGCGATCGCTTTACCAATTCCACGAGAAGCCCCAGTAATTAGTCCAACTTTTCCTTGAATATTCATCGCTTTTCACCTCCAAATTCTTCGTCTTTCTTTTTTTCACTTAGCAATCAATAAGTAAGACGATTGATGAACGGTAAACAAAAATCAAATGTAAATTCAGTAATCAGACGGAAAATTCTTTTTCTGCTCATTTGCAATACCCCTCTATTGCTTGTAGGAAGCAGAACCTCCCCATCCTCACCATGGGAACAGACAACATAAAATACTTTTGGCAGAATGGATAAAGCTCATTAATTTTACCTCTTTTAAATGACCCGAGCATTCACCAGTGCTGTCGTACCTACACACACTAGCAACTAAATCAAGTTCTTGCAATATTTTTTAATCAGGATTTCTTAACTGTCGTTTCTGTATAATATATATATGGGAATATTGGTTGATATAAGTTTTTATGAATATTCAACCACTAATATGTTGATCCCCTCACAATTAATAAATTTTTGTTACAATGATAACGTTTTTTTGACTTTTTGGTTTCTTATATCCAACCAAAAACTACTATATTCAAACCACCAAATATGAATCTTAAATATGACAGAAAATATTGATATCAAAACCAATAACAGCAATGTAATTATAGTGTTAGTAGAACCAGCAGGGCCTCTAAATGTCGGTTCAGTGGCCAGAGTTATGAAAAATTTTGGCTTATCTCAACTAATATTAGTCAATCCTCAATGCGATCGCTCATCCTTCGATGCTGTCAAAATGGCCGTTCATGGCCAAGAAATTTTAGAATCTGCAATCATCGTCCCCACACTACCACAAGCCTTGCACGGATGCGTCCGGGCGATCGCTACTATCGGCCGTGACTACACTGGACAAATCCCTATAGAACCCCCCCGCACCGCCCTACCCTGGTTATTAGCAGTCCAAAAGCCTGTAGCCTTGATTTTTGGACGAGAAGACCGAGGATTAACCAATCAAGAATTAACTTATGCTCACAAATTGGTTTCTATTCCCACTAACCCAGCATATCCATCTTTAAATCTAGCTACGGCTGTATCTATATGCTGTTATGAACTGTCTCAATCTGCAAATACATTTACAGATCAGAATATAGCCACTACAGAACTTGCCCCTTTAGACACTATGGAAGCCTACTATCAAGAATTGGAATCCCTACTCCTCACCATAGGTTATCTTTATCCTCACACAGCTGATAGTCGCATGGAAAAGTTTCGTAATATATATAAACGCGCTTATTTAGAACCGGTGGAAGTGGGAATGTTACGGGGAATTTTAAGACAAGTAGAATGGGCAATCAACACAAAATATCACCCTAAAATCTAATATTTCCATTACATTTAGGGTGTGTTAGCGAAGCGTAACGCTCCTAGCCATAGCAGGGAACACTTCGACCCTTCGACTCATATACAATAAATATTAAGCTCAACTCTAAGGCAAATTATGGTTAGTACAATCACTAAACCAAACAATATCACCCCAGCAACTACCCTAGCAGAACAGCGAGTAGTTTTTCATCTAAACCTCCAGGAGACCCCCACCAAAACTGTACTCAGTTTGGTGATGGGAGGAATGGAGGGTTAATTGTGAAACGTCCCTTGAGTAATTTTGTGCGCCAGCACAAACAATGAAAGGGACAGTTGAGCAATTA
>JBJTTJ010000234.1:0-9203 GCA_046080125.1 Cuspidothrix sp. | reverse complement strand
TTCGCGTCGGCAATAGTCTTAATTCAATACTTGATATCATCGTATTATATATCAAGTAGTTGATTTTTTCCTAAAAATATATTAATTTTTGTCAATATAAGTATAGTTTTGTCTATGAAATTGTCAACTTAGGATTTGCTCCAGGATATGAAAATCCACCCCATTTGCATATAAATTGCTCAGATCAATCTGCCCATATTTTTGGTAAAAAATACTATAATTAAATTTATAAGGAAATAATTTGTAATTAAAAGCAGTTACTAATTGTGTTTACAACTACACTTAATCGTCCACAACCGGGTAATCTACCATTAGATTTATTTGCCGCGATTGAGGATCTGAAAACGGAACTGAATGCAGTCATATTAGCGCACTACTATCAAGATCCGGATATTCAAGATCTTGCCGACTTTATTGGTGATTCCTTACAATTAGCTAGAGCCGCAGCCAATACTAAAGCCGATGTGATTGTCTTTGCTGGTGTTCACTTTATGGCGGAAACAGCCAAAATTCTCAATCCCAATAAATTGGTATTGTTACCAGATATCAATGCTGGTTGTTCTTTAGCAGATAGTTGTCCTCCCCAAGAGTTTGCCAAGTTTAAAGCTGCACACCCAGATCATTTGGTAATTTCCTATATTAACTGCTCCGCCGAAATCAAGGCCATGAGCGATATTATTTGTACCAGTTCCAACGCTGTGAAAATTGTCCAGCAAATACCCCCGGAGCAGCCGATTATTTTCGCTCCAGATCGGAACTTGGGACGCTACGTGATGCAACAAACAGGACGGGATATGCTGTTATGGCAGGGCAGCTGTATTGTTCATGAGACTTTTTCCGAAAGAAAAATAGTGCAGTTAAAAACTACACATCCTCATGCGGAGGCGATCGCTCACCCCGAATGTGAAACCAGTGTCTTACGCCATGCCAGTTATATTGGCTCTACAGCCGCCCTACTCAATTATTGCCAAACCAGCCCTAGCCAAGAATTCATCGTGGCTACAGAGCCAGGAATCATTCACCAGATGCAAAAACTAGCGCCTGACAAACACTTTATTCCCGCACCGCCCGAAAGTGATTGTAACTGTAATGAATGTCCATTTATGCGGTTAAACACCCTAGAAAAATTGTATTTAGCCATGAAAAACCAGACCCCAGAAATTACCTTACTGGAAGAAACCCGCATGGCGGCATTGCGTCCTATGGAAAGAATGTTAGAAATGAGTTAGGAGACTGGGGAGCATCTTTTAGCAGTAGGGGCGAAGGGCTTTTCGCTCGTACAACTAAGTACCCAGGCAAGTTCCCTGTTCCCCGTTCCCTCTCCTAAGTATGAAATTTATTTTGCACGACGACTACTTATATTTTTTAGGACTGACTTTTCTCCGCTTGTTTTTGGGCGGCTTCACTGAACTTTTTATACAACTTCATTCTAATCTGTGCTTCTTGATAGCGCCTGTGACTAGGTGACACCTGACTCATTAAATCAGAAGCTCGTTGCCAAGTCGCTGCCAATTCCAACCACTGAGTCGAAGTCATCGCTGTTTTACTAGCACCAGTAGCTTGGTTGGCCAGTCGTACGGAGGCAGAAAATGGATCATTAGATGGATTAGAAACAGTTTGGCTACCAGAACTATTTGACGATTTGGGTTGTCTTTGGTTGGGTATTGGGGGGGATTGAGGACTTATAGGTAAAATGCCCTTTAGCCTATCACTTAATTTACCATCCCACAGCCCAATCAGTAAAATTATTGAAGATAAACCAGAGACCGTGACAATTAAAGTCTTGACTGAAACTTGCAAACTTGGATCTGGACTCTTTAGTAAAGATTGAGGTTGAGCTAAAATAGGTTTTCTCGTCTTTATACTGGTATTAGCTTTGATAAAATAAAAGTTTAAAAGCTTAAACGGGTTTGGCTGTGTGAGGACAATTTCCTCAGACCAGAGTAGTTGTTTATCCGAATCAGAGTGAATTTCCTCTAACCATAGTAACTGTTCTTCTCGTACAATTCGACTATTGATATTCACTCGGCGAATGTTACGCGGGGTCAGAGACTCCAAAATTTGCTGAATTTTTGGCACTAACACACATTGCTCCAGGCGTTCCACTGTAGCTGCTTCACACAAAATTTGTAGCACACCATTCACAAAAACCGCTCTAGTTCTGACACCGGACAAAACTAGGTTTTCGTTTAAGACTTGAATAATGGCGGCAACGCTGCCCTGGCGAGCTTGCCAAGTGATATCATTTATTCGGTCTGCCATTGGATTTTGACTAATAACTCCCACACCTGATTTGTGAACTGACTTAACCTCAATGGATAGTTATAGCAGAAGGCAGAAGATAAAACACCCTTGCTGTTTAGATTTTGGTTTTCCAGTTTGTATGTCACAGATAGGCAATCTGTTGTATCTATATTTAAGCTGGTAATTGATAATTAGTAACCAGTAATTTATAATTGTTTAATGTGCCAGCAAAAGTAATGTAGGTGAAAGTTGACTGTGAGTAATAGGTGATGGGTGATACAATGGTAAGCAGTTGAATCAGATCCACTGACCTCAAAAACCATACGTCTAAGGACTTTCAACTCTGTTCCCTGCTATAGAATTTGATCACCAATCACCTATTACCAATTATTAAGCTGTCACCTTTTGACTTTCTAACTTAGCTAGTCTTTCGGTTAATAGATTTTCCAAGGAAATTAAAGCCTTGGTGAAACCATCAATACCTTCTGCAAGTTTATCAGAAGCCATGCGATCGCCCGCGTGCATTTTATCAAAGGTAGCTTTATCAACAGAGATTTTTGCAATTGATAAACCTGTCACCTTGCTAGGATCTAATTTGCGGGGTAGTTCGGCAACGGTATTTTGCAATTCCGTTAATAAACCCGGAGAAATTGTTAACAAATCACAACCAGCTAGTTCAATAATTTCACCGATATTACGGAAACTAGCACCCATAACTTCGGTTTTGTAGCCGAACTTCTTATAGTAGTTATAGATTGTGGTTACAGATAATACTCCTGGATCTTCCTCAGAGGGGTAACTATCCCGTCCAGTATCTTTTTTATACCAGTCGAGAATCCGACCCACGAAAGGAGAAATGAGAGTGACACCAGCGTCAGCACAGGCGATCGCTTGGTGCAATCCAAATAGTAAAGTTAAGTTACAGTGAATACCTTCTTTCTCCAAAATTTCCGCAGCTTTGATTCCTTCCCAGGTAGCAGCGATTTTAATTAAAACGCGCTCTTTGGAAACACCAGCAACTTGATACTGAGCAATTAAATCCCGTGCTTTAGCTACGGTAGCATCTGTATCATAGGATAACCTAGCATCTACTTCTGTAGAGACACGTCCGGGGATAATTTGTAAGATCTTTAATCCAAAGGATACTGCCAAGCGGTCAAAAGCAACAGATACAACCTGTGCTTGACTAGCGCCAGGTCCTGCATCTTGTTGAGCTTTGAGTAAAGTTTGATCAACAATATCCTGATATTCGGGCATTTGTGCCGCCGCAGTAATCAGTGAGGGATTGGTAGTAGCGTCTTGAGGTTTAAACTGTTGAATTGATTGGATATCTCCGGTATCCGCTACCACAACGGTTACTGCCCGTAGTGCTTCTAGTAAGTTTTTAGACATCACACACTCCTTAGTTAGTGGTCAGTGGTTAGTGGTTAGTGGTTAGTGGTTGGAGGTCATGGAACAATAATCTTTACCAATCACCAATCACCCATTTTAGATACGTCATGATGTAATTGGCTGTCCAATAGAATGCACTTTAATTAAACTTGTTGTTCCTGGTGTACCAATGGGGACACCAGAGGTAATCACAACCTTATCGCCCTGTTCTACTAAACCACTATCTACAACGGTATCTAACACATTCACAAACATTTCTTCAGCATTATGAACTGGTGGAATGAGTAGTGGTTCTACACCCCAAGATAATGCTAATTGACGATAGGCAGTACAGTCAGAGGTGAGGGCAATAATTGGTGTGCTGGGTCGGTATTTAGAAACTAGTTTAGCGGTACTTCCCGATGTAGTATTACACAAAATGGCTTTAGCGCCGATTTCATAGGCAATACGACAGACTGCTTGAGATACTGATTCTGTCACCGTGAGACTTCCTGCTGTGGGAGTCCAAGAATGTCTTTGTCCTTCTTGAAGTGCGGTTTCTGTTTGTAAGGCGATATTGTGCATCGTTTGGACTGCCGCGATGGGATATTCACCCATTGCTGTTTCCCCGGATAGCATGACAGCATCTGTACCATCTAAAATTGAGTTAGCAACGTCTGTTGCTTCAGCGCGGGTGGGGTCGGGAGAGCTAATCATAGACTCTAACATTTGGGTAGCTGTAATCACCGGTTTACCAGCTTGATTACAACGACGGGCAATTTCTTTTTGAATGAGAGGAACTTGATAAATTGGTACTTCCACCCCTAAGTCACCACGGGCAATCATGATGCCGTCGGCTACTTCGAGGATCTGGTCTAGATTTTCCACAGCTTCAGCCCGTTCGATTTTAGCAATCAGACGAATTTTTGAACCTGCGCCTTCAATCATGCGGCGTGCGGGTTCGAGGTCTTGGGGCGATCGCACGAAGGAAACTGCCACCCAGTCTATTCCTAATTGTATCCCAAATCGCAAATCCATTAAATCTTTTTCTGTAATTGAACTTACAGGTAAGGGAGTTGAGGGTAAATTTACACCTTTGTGAGAGGAAATTAAGCCGCCAATATTCACATGAGCCCGAATCCTATCAGCGTCACGACTGGTAACGGTTAATTTCACCCGACCATCATTAATTAAAATCGCTTCACCACATCGCATCATGGCGAATAATGTGGGTAAAGGTAAGGGTAACTCGTCAATGGTTTCGCCCTTCTCCTGCAAAAGAAAAGTTACTTCAGTTCCAGCTTCTAGCATGAGCCCGTCTGGTGGTAATTTCCCCAGGCGAATCTTTGGACCACATAAATCCTGCATTACAGCAATAGGTCTGTGTAAGTCTTTACTAATCCGTCGTAGATGGTGAAAGGCTTGGCCGTGAACTTCATGGATGCCATGGGAAAAATTCAACCGTGCCATATTCATTCCTGCCCGCACCAAAGCTTCTAATTTCTCAGGTGTAGATGTAGCTGGTCCTATGGTACAAACAATTTTAGTGCGACGCATAAGTATTATCAGGAGTAACGGTAAAGTAGCACACCCCGTTAAGCCCTGGTTTGTTGGTTGTCAGCTGTTGGTTGTCAAACGTTACCTAAATCAACCCTTCTTTGTTGGCCATTGACAACATTAAATCAACAACGCGGTTAGAGTAACCCCATTCGTTGTCATACCAAGAGACGACCTTGAAGAAATTGCTATTGAGTTCAATTCCTGCACCTGCGTCGAAAATGCTGGAGTGGGAATCACCTTGAAAATCAGTAGATACTACTTCTTCATCGCTGTAACCTAATACACCAGCCAAATCGCCTGCCGCAGCTTTTTTCATGGCTGCACAGATTTCTTCGTATGTGGTGGATTGTGTGGTTTTAAAGGTCAAGTCAACCACGGAGACATCAGGAGTAGGGACTCTAAAAGCCATTCCTGTTAACTTACCTTTCAATTCTGGTAATACCAAAGCCACTGCTTTAGCTGCCCCTGTAGCGGAGGGAATAATATTTTGACCTGCACCCCTGCCACCGCGCCAATCTTTGCGACTAGGACCATCCACAGTGGGCTGGGTGGCTGTTGTAGCGTGAACTGTAGTCATTAACCCTTCAGCTAAACCGAAGTTATCATTAATAACTTTTGCGATGGGGGCTAGACAATTTGTAGTACAACTGGCGTTAGAGACAATCAAATCTTTGGCGGGGTCAAATAGGTGATGATTTACACCCATAACCATGGTTTTGACTTTTTCTGGTTCTTTTGTCGGTGCAGAAATTACAACTCTCTTGGCACCAGCTTTAAGGTGGTTTTCTGCCCCAGCATAGTCTGTAAAAAGTCCTGTAGATTCGACGAGATAATCTACACCTAATTTACCCCAAGGTAGTTCTGCGGGATTTCGCATAGATACACAAGGAATAAAGCGATCGCCAATAACTATACCATCTTCTTTAGCTTTAACTTTGCTTTTCAATCTACCGTGTGTAGAGTCGTACTTGAGGAGATAAGCAAGGTTATCAGGGGGAACTAAATCGTTAATACCGACAAATTCAATATTAGGGTTGGTCAGACCAGCACGTAATACAAGTCTACCAATGCGACCGAATCCATTAATACCAATTTTCAGCTTTGTCAAAATTAAACCTCCTGTGTTGAGTTAACTGGCCGGGTTTATTTTAGTCTGACTTAGCTGATTCTTTCAGTCACAAAAGGCATAAAGCTGATTTAACTTAGAGGATGTTTGGAAAGTTTTTAATGTATAAATAAACCCCTCTCCCCGACGCGGGGAGAGGTTTTGAAACCCGCCTTTCCTAAAAGGGAAGGGGGTTAGGTTTCTAGAGATTATCGGTTTCATCTAATACTTTTCAAGCAACCTCTTAGATTTCTTATATATTTTAATACAATAAATAGATCCCTAACTTATTTAATTAAGTCAAAGATCTGGTTATTAAATATTTTAAATTTAGCTGATTAACCTACAGATTCTAACTGTAAATTGATTGCTTTTCTCTCTTGTTTATGCTCATGTAATTCTGCTAATTCTGATTCTATTTCTGCCTTAACTTCATGACGGAATTTGAAGAAATGTTCGCCGACTCCTAGGGCAATTAAATAATCATATAACAAATTAGGTTTAAGTATTACCATTGTGATTAATTGCTGCCAAAATACAAATCTTGTAGAACGCAATACTCCTTGTCGCCAACAAATAGACATTAAAAACTGCAACTCTGGTTTAGTTAAAGTTCTTTGATATTTAGCTCGCCAACCTTCCATCATCATAAAATGTTTAAAGGTTCTTTTCAGGTATGGCATAGGTTCATATAAATTCCAAAAAGTTTTGATAAATTCATCGGCAATTTCCGATATTGGTCGGGTAGGAACAAAATTGATCAAAGCTTTTTGAGAACCAATAAATTCACCTAAACTATCTATTAATCGTCCTTCTTTTTGTAAGCGAGTCCACATTGCTGTATTCGGTAATGCTTGCAATAAGTTAAGATGAGCTTGGGGAATACAAGTTTCTGCGACAAATTCTTGAATCCGTTTACCTGCACCTGGTTTTTCACCATCAAATCCTAGAATAAAACCGGACATAATTTGTAAACCTGCTTTAGTGATCTTATGGCAAGATTCAACTAGGGAATTGCGCGTATTTTGTTCTTTATTGACTCCTGCTAGACTATCTACATCAGGGGTTTCAATTCCCATGAATACCATAACAAAACCAGCTTTTACCATTAATTCTAGTAATTCATCGTCTTCTGCTAAATTCAAAGATGCTTCTGTTAATAAAGCAAAGGGATAATTACGTTTTTCCATCCAAGGAATTAATTCCCTTAAAAAGAGTTTAGCATTGCGTTTGTTGCCAATAAAATTATCATCAACTATAAAAACATAACGCCACCAACCCATCTGATATAATACTTCTAATTCTGCTAATATTTGTTCTGGTGTTTTTGTACGTGGCTTTCTACCAAACAGAGTAATAATATCACAAAATTCACATTGGAATGGACAACCTCGTGAAAATTGTACAGTCATTGCTATATAAGCATTCAAATCTAATAAATCAAATCTTGGTAAGGGAGTTTGGGTGACATCGGGTTTTTCTGTAGCGCGGAAAATACCCTTTTTTTCTCCCTGTTCTAAAGCTTTTAAAAACTGGGGAATAGTGATTTCTCCTTCATCTAAGATTAAATAATCTGCTCCTGCTTCGATGGCAAACTCTGGTACAGATGTGGCAAATGGTCCTCCGACTGCCACTTTTTTACCTAATTTTTTACCTTTTTTAATTAATTCACCAAAATCCTGTTTTTGGATGATCATTGCAGAGATAATAACTAGATCACACCATTCCCAATCTGCTTCTGTTTCCAGACGAACATTGCGATCGCTTAATCTCAATTCCCAATCACTTGGTAACATTGCTGCAACGGTGATTAAACCCAATGGGGGATTAGTAGCACCTAACCCAGCTAAATCCAGAGTTTCCTGATAAGACCAGAAGGAATTAGGCATTATTGGCCAGATTAATAAGGCTTTCATTAAGCATATCCCCCTGAGTTGTTTTCTGTTCAAAACCCATTTATTGCAACTATAAAAGCTGTGTCAGTTGGTTTTTATCTCTCTGGAGATACAGATTTCTTGGTTTTATCTGGAAGCAACAAATCTCACTATATAGATATGCCATTTTGCTATGTTTATTACCAATTGCAGAAAAACCATATTCTCCACAACTGGCATCACTAAACATCATTGATTGTTAACTTGATTTATGCCGAATCATTAAACCATGGCGAGAAAAAATACCTTTGATTTTCAAATTAGTTAATGCAGTGATAGAGTTGATTAATTCTCGTTGTTGAGAGGTTAAATTTAAGGTTTCTAGAGATTGGTCAAGATTATTACCATTGTGTAATTTTATAGTTAACTGATTACGTTGAGATAAATCTAAAATGGCAGCAATTTCTCGATTACGACGCTGACGTATACCTTGTAATGCTTGATGTTCTTGAGGTGTTAAATCATTTTCAGTCAATGCGATCGCATTTTTTAGGTGATCAGATTGACTAAATAGGTGATTTGCTTCAGCAATAGAAATTTCCCCAGCAAAGGATATGATAGCAAAAACCAGCGTCAAAGTCCATAAGCGTTGTATTAATCTACTAATCATGTTGATTTTGATGTTCATAACAACTTGAGTCAAATTCTAGTCACGGGAATAGTTATTTAGATGATTCTCCTATTTATGGGTACTAGGTGGCAAACGTAAAGAAATATCAATTCGCACTTATTTGGTAGAACAAGTTTACTAATGCTTGAAAAGTATAAATCCTGAGTTCAAGTCAGGGAGAAGAAAATCCAGCTTTTTCTATATTGAAGGTGAAACAAAATAGATAATGTTTTCTCTATGACCGAAAATAATGGGATACAAGCCCCGTCCTTCTAGGACGGCTTTTCTTGATTTTTAATGTATTCTTTTAATATCTCTAGTGGCGCACCTCCTACAGAAATGGCAAAATAACTGGGACTCCATAATGCTTCTTTATGGG
>JBJTTJ010000233.1:0-65965 GCA_046080125.1 Cuspidothrix sp. | reverse complement strand
TTTACCTCTGAGATTTTAGATTAGAATTAATTCAATAAGATCCAAAATCCAAAATCCAAAATTGAATTAACTATTAGCCTTGACATATTGCTCGTAAAATTCTAAAGCAACCTTTTCAATTACGTCGTAGGCTTCAACAGTTTCTATTCCTGCTGCCGCTAATTTTTCCTTGGGACAATTGCCTATTTTCGATACCAAGACTGCTTTACAATCTGCGATCGCTTTCATTATATTATCTGCGGTAGCTTCTTCGCTGTAACCACCTTGACAATATTGATCAATCTTACGATGACTAATAAAGCGGACTTGAGTACCATCAACTTCATAAACTTGAAATTCTTTAGCGTGTCCGAAGTGTTGGTTAATTAATCCCCCACCTTTTGTTGCTACTGCAACTAATATCTTAGGACTATTGACAGATTTTTTGCCAGTCAATACTTTATCTCTTGCAGCCTTAATTTCTTCTCTAAATTTCTCAATACCTTCGTGAACTTCTTGGCGGGTTTCAAAGTTATATTCAGAAGCCATTTCCATGAATTTATCTTTAGTAAATTCTTGGCTACGATCTTCTCCTAATAATCCTACCGCATCGGCTCTGCACTGGCGACAGTGGCGCATCATTTTCATGTTACCAGAACATTGATCTTGAACTTCTTTCAGTTCTTTTCCTGTTGGACCACGTTGACCAGTTAAGCCAAAATGAGTGCCATGTTCTGGTGCAGAAATTAGAGGCATGATGTTGTGTAAGAATGCTCCTCTTTCACGAATTGCTTTATTAACTTCTACCAAATGCTGATCATTAATTCCCGGAATCATCACAGAATTAACTTTGCACAATATATCAGCCTCTTTGAGAGCTTGCAATCCTTCCAACTGTTTTTCTAGGAGAATTTTTGCCCCTTCAATCCCTCTGTAACGTTTGCGTTTATAGTGAACCCAAGAATAAATTTGTGCACCTATTTCGGGGTCAATGGTATTAAGGGTGATAGTAACGTGATCTATATTTAATTGTTTGATGCGATCAATATATTCAGTTAGCATCAAACCGTTAGTAGATAAGCAAAGCTTAATATCTGGTGCTTTGTCTGCAATTAATTCAAAAGTCCGAAAAGTTTTTTCAGGATTTGCTAAAGGATCACCAGGTCCAGCAATTCCCAAAACTGTCATTTGGGGAATTTTCCCAGCTATGACTAATACTTTATGTGCAGCTTCTTCAGGTGTGAGTAATTCGCTAACTACTCCGGGACGACTTTCGTTAGCACAGTCATACTTGCGATTACAATAGTTACATTGAATATTGCAAGCTGGAGCAACGGCAACGTGCATCCTTGCATAATGATGATGTGCCTCTTCACTATAGCAGGGGTGTTTAGCAATCCGTTCAATGAGTTTTTCATCCATTTCTGGAGTTGTGCTGCTATCGCAACCGCAACCACCAGATTTAGCGGGTGTAATAATGGTATCCTGAAGTTCGGAGGTGAGAGTATCTGTAGCAGGTAGTGTCATTGAATTTCGCTGTTTGCGGTGGACTGAATAGCCACTGTGGGAGATGCTATTACTACTGCCAATGTCTGGAAATTAGACATGGTGCTATCTCATCCCTCCACTCACTTTTAGCTGTTAACTCGGTTTTGTTAAGGAGCGTTAAGTGATTGGCGATAAATGATTTATAGCAGTCTTTTTTTTTGCCTCCCTTGCTCTAGCTAGGATAGAATTTATTGGATTTATTATGTTTGTACTCAAATTCTTAAATCCTTCTATTGCAACGATACAAAAATTTAAAAATATTTTTTTGGGTAGGGGTACAAGTATTTATAGTTAGGGGTGCGAGTATTTATAGTTAGGGGTTCAGGATTTCTTTGTACTCATTTAAAAGTCTATATCTATAAGGATTTGAGCGATATTTTTTGATAGATTTCACTATATTTACCTGTACTCAACTTGCGTGAAAATTCTCCTGCAAACTCCAGTTTGTCAGGGATTTAGGCTAAAAAACTGGAGTAATATTAGCCTGACTACTCCAGATACGTGCGAAATTCAATTCTGTATACAACCTATCATTATTTTTCGCATAAAAATGCCATTTATATTTTTTTAATTTTTGATTATTTATCATATCAATTTTGGCTATACCTCTTACTATATAAGGAATATGGACTGATTATAACATCAATATTAATGCAGATAATTTGCAAAAGCTTAATTTTTTGATCATTATTCATAGCCGATTTTTTGTGATTTTGTTAACTATGAACTTGCAATTATCACTACAATATAAATATGATAACAAATCAAATCCAGAAAAATGTAATGAAAGCTATTATTATCCGTCGTTATGCTTCTCCTGAAGTTTTACAGTATAAAGAGGTGGAAACATCACAAATTAAACCTGAATGCAGATTTATCGCTATCCTCACAGACGCTATTGTATATCTATGAGGTATAAACTTTTTACTATAACTTTTATGCAAGCGCTTTAAAGCAAGCACATTTAATTATCACCAAATATCTAATAGACATAGGAGTGAAAATTATCCTAGGGACAATTCATGAATTGTCCCTACAAGAGTTTGGTGGTTATGCACATCTAATTACCACCTATGAGGCAAAAAGAACATCTAAAGTGATAACATTGCTAAAGTAAAGATTCCTTTTATATACAGGATAAATCAATGAAGCAAAGGTTTAAAACTAGGTTACAGCAAGGGTTCAGTCTTGGGTTAATCGCCCTGCTCTCCATTGTGGGAAATTTGCTATCTTCAGCTAACGCTAGAGCAAATTTAAACAATAACAATAATAGTAATTTGACAGTTGAAATTGATGGACTAAAAAACAAGGAAGGGCAAATTTGCCTGAGTATTTTTTCTCGCAGACAAGGATTCCCCGATAATGGAAAGAATGCTTTAGAATCTAAGTGTGTCAAAATTACAGAAATACCTCAAAAAGTAATTTTTAGTAATTTAAAAACAGGTAATTATGCCGTCGCAGTCATTCACGATGCCAATGGGGATGGTACTCTCAATACCAATGTTCTTGGCATTCCTACGGAGGCTTTTGGCTTCTCCAATAATCCATTAATTCTCACAAAAGCACCTACGTTTAATGAAGCGGCTGTTTTAGTAGTTGGATCTAATACTGATATTCAGATTAAGTTACAAAACCTTTTGGGCAACTGATTCTAGGGAACTCACTTGTATTAAAGGTGTGAGCCTTTCCCCTTTGCTGGGAGAGGTTTACCTGATGCGGTAATTCCCAAATTGACTTGCTACAATTAGCCACAATAAATCGTAATATCCAATCTCCAAAACATGAAATATAATTTTTAGTTCTGTAGCCCACTTAACTATTTTTTAAGGCAATTTATGGTTAAAAAGCCGGGATCTTTATAAATCATTCATAATTTAAACTGATGAGAGTGATAATATGAAAGTAAGCTAAATGTTTAGAACTAATTCACTGATTCGATTCACCAAATTTAAGGAGCAAGAATCATGAGAGCTAAAAATATTATGACTCAAGACGTTGCTACTATTCGCGGTTCCGCAACCGTAGCAGATGCAGTCAAACTGATGCGGCTCAAAGGATTACGCGCTTTGGTTGTTGAACCTCGTCATAGTGGTGATGCTTACGGCATGATTACCGAAATGGATATAGTAGGTAAAGTTGCTGCTTTCGGTAAAGAACCAGACCGAGTTCCTGTCTATGAAATCATGACAAAACCCTGTGTTGTGGTTAATCCTGATTTAGATATTGAATACGTGGCGCGGTTATTTGCTAATACTGGAGTATGGCGTGCGCCAGTTATTCAAGGTGAATTATTAGGGATTATTTCTGTCACCGATATTTTAACTAAAGGCAACTTTGTTGATAAACCAAAACTCAAATTCTTGCGGAAAGAAGTTCAAAAAGCTGTATCTGATGCTCGCTCACTTACTGCTTTATATGGGGCAGATTCCAAGAGAGCAATTGAGGCTTGGGATATAGTAGATGAATTGGAAGCAGAAGCCACTTTTTATGGTGTACCCAAATCTGAAAAAACAGCTAGAGAGATGTTTGCTGAAGGACAGAATCTAGTGGCTGTAAGTTAATCAGCTAACCAGGTGGTATAAACCAATATTGTATAATTCTCAGTTGTGGAACAGGCAAGATGCCTGTTCCACGAACTTATTTTAAATGACCTTGATTTAGAAATTAGGTGCTGATGGATTGAAGAATTATGTTATACCAAATAAATGTATTAACGGATTCATCTTTTTAGTTAGTTGTGTTTATCATAGGTCTAGCTGGAAATATCAAGACAGGAGTTTGAGATCTTGTTTGATAGCGGACAGCATTTAGATGCGATCGCTGCTTTTGCATATCTTCACGAAAACAACACACAACTAGCCTTTGATTTTGATAAACTTAGTCTCAATGCAGATTTGGGATTTGAGAATAAGGAGTTTATTACTAGTTGTGTGATATCAGCCCAAGTGCAAGGAAAACGAGTCAAACGCTTAAGGTTACCTATGGCGTTCTATGAGGCGTTTTCAACAGCAGTCTATTTCTGAAAATATCTATTGGCAAATTAAGCAGTTCAACTTTGAGGAAATAGAAATTTACTCAGTGGTGCATGACGTGATGGGAATTTCACCAGGGTTATATCAGAATACACATCTCATTAAAGCGGGCAACTTTGGAGAAAAACACTGGTTATTTGTACATTAATTGTGCTGTAACGAAGGTTTTTTATGTCCGATTATTTGAATTATCAAACGGCCATGTAATTAGCCGGATTTATTGGACAGAGGGTGTATTTATTTAGCAATTATTGGCGAATAGATTGTAGTGGAATTGGCACTTTTCATGATGATCAAACCCAAGCCTTTTCTAGAAACCAATAAGGACATATTCTCTGCAATGGCAATTGGTAAATAAATAGGATAATCACGGGAAATGGCGAGAACAGAATTTCGATTCAATGCTGATGACAAGCACCCTATGCAGCCAACATCAGCAGATATTATGCTTAGACAGCAGTTGGAACATTCAATTAGCAAGTATTTCTATGAAGGATGCGATCGCATTATTCATAATCTCCTCTCTCATTGTCGTTGGTATGCAACAACTCAGTCTAGTATTTTGACTTTAGTAATTGAATGTCCCGACCAAGTTACTAACTGGCAAATTTTGCAACAAATTGTCCCTATGGCGAATGTTCTTCACGGCATTGTCAGCAGTGCTAAAATTCGAGTTTGTCCTCCCGATCATCAAACTGTACCTTTTGAAATGAGAGTAGATGAGTTGCCAGTTTACCGTGATTGGGCATAATGGAAATTAGGATTTGAGATTCTTGATTAAGTCATCACATTCTGTTGGATAATTGTCATTAGTTCCGCAAAAACTAAATCGGCAGAATGTTGAACAATAGGACTTAATTCTAGACCCAAATCCAGATTTGCAGCTTCAATCAAATAGACAGTCACATCTTGAGGAAAATCATCACCAAAGATTTTTTTCCCTGCCGCCAAGGCATGATCCCAACGGAAATCATGTAAGTTGTAACTAGGTTCGGGCAGCGCTTCTAATTCATTCCCTGGGACTTTAAATATAGCACCTGCATCTGAACCTGTGCAACTAGCATCCAGAATAATTAATTTTTTACTTCCTCTCGCTTGAAACATTACCTCCATTCCCGCCGTTCCACTATCGAAAACGCGGATGTTGGGGTGAGGATTTTGGGCGAGATATTGCTGTAAACGTTGGGCAATAATTACCCCTACAGCATCGTCATTACGATTGAGATTTCCACAACCAATGATAGTTAGCATGGGATATTCATAATAACATGAATATGATCAATTTCTCACAAAAAATTAAAATTTACTGAAATTCTGACTACATCTGGAATCATTGACTTTATAGTGGCTATAGTAACCAATATCTCCGACTTCTTGTTTAATCGTGTTTATAAACTATCGGTCAATATTCAGCAGTCGGGGATCTGAATAATTTATCACTGACCACCGCAATTTTGGAGAATGAAAACGCCCTGGGGATTAAGCAGGGTACTTTCAAAGTCGGAGGTAAAAATGTAAATCACGGTATACTAATTTTAAAACATTCTCTGATCAAACCATGATTATTTGAGCATTTCATGATAAATGAAATATTTTTTCATTGGTAATCAAAATATCTTTTCTCGCGCCTAATTTATAGTAATAATTAACCAAGACAATTTGACAATTGTGTTGGTTAAAAAATATTGCTATCATTCATGAGGAATTAACTACCGATGTCATCTAATATTGAACAAAAATTACTATTGCAAACACAAAGCAATTATACAGCTATTAATCAAGCTAATCCTTTACAAACTCCCATTGATAGTAGTATCAGTTGGGGAAATCATAGTATTGCCAACCCATCTGAGGCTACAACTAGCAGTTATAATTCCAAGGATGGTTATGGTTTAATCAATGCTGGATTAGCTGTTAGTGAAGCTGCTGGTACTACTCCCTTGACAAATGCCCCAAAATTGGGTGGCAACAATTGGGGGGCAGATTTGATTAATGCTCCTACAGCATGGAATAATGGCTATACAGGTAAAGGTATGATAGTTGCTGTTTTAGATACTGGTGTAGACTACAATCATCAAGATTTAAAAAATAATATTTGGACTAATACTAAAGAAATTCCTGGTAATGGCATAGATGATGATGGTAACGGTTATATTGATGATGTTCAAGGTTGGAATTTTAATGATAGTAATAACAATGTTTTAGATAATAATGGTCATGGAACTCATATTTCTGGAACTATAGCCGCAGAAAATAATGGTATTGGTGTGACTGGTATTGCTTATGATGCCAAAATTATGGCTGTGAAAGTTTTAGATGCACAGGGTTCGGGGTCTTATGCCAGTATTGCTAAAGGCATTTATTATGCAGTAGATAATGGGGCAAAAATTATTAATATGAGTCTAGGCGGAAGTTCTAGTAGTGATACTATCAAATCAGCTATTGACTATGCCAGCAAGAAAGGAGTAATTGTGGTGATGGCAGCAGGAAATGAAGGTGACTCCTTGCCATCCTATCCCGCTCGCTATGCTTATAATTCTGGGATTGCGGTAGGTGCTGTAGATAAAAATAATAGTTTTGCTAACTTTTCTAACCGTTCTGGCAGTAAAGAAATTACCTATGTGACAGCGCCAGGAGTTGATGTTTATTCCACAGTTCCCAATAATCAATATGCGAATTATACAGGAACTTCTATGGCCACTCCCCATGTTGCTGGGGCAATCGTTCTCATGCTTAGTGCTAATCCTAACTTAACCGAAAGCCAGATTCGCTCCATTCTCGCCACTACATCGGGAAATAATCCCAAAAACCCCCAACCAACCACCCCTACTCCATCTCCATCTCCATCTCCAGGGTTAGAAATACCATCTTTCTTCCCACCACTAGATTCTTTTTTCCCCTTAGAATTACTTAATATTGTTTCACAATTACCTTTCCCCATCCAATCTCAAGTTCAAAACCCAAATGCTGTTCCCCTTCCCCCGATTGTTGTCTCTATTGGCGAAAATCAGGTAAAGTTGCGCTGGGGTGATTTGGAAACACCAGATATAAAACAATCTTGAAAAAGATGTAGAAACCATAAATTGTCCCTATCAGGGTTTGGTGGCTACGCATATTTAATTTCTAAAAGATGTCTATTAGGTTCTATAATAAAGGGGCTATAACTGAATATGGGCATTGATTATGAAATTTAAAACCTGGGTAACTAGAATAATTCTCATTTTTTTGATGTTAACTACCCTGATTGTAACTATACTAATTGGGGCTAGTAAACAGATCGTAAATCATCATATAAAATCAGCAACGGCAGAAATAAAAAGCTGGAATCAATATCTACCCAGTCAATTAAAATCAGGAGTAAAGACAGAAGCACGAAATAACAAAAATTATAATTTCATATCATCTCCCAATAAAATAAATCAATCTTATATTCTATATGTGACAACTAAGGCATTTAGCCAATATAGACCTAATTTAACACAGGCTAAGGTTGATCCGAGTAATTATGGCGATCGCTATTTGACAGATATTAATAATGTACCCTGTAATCATCAGCCTATTATTGTCATTCATGAAACCAGTAATTCTACTTCTAGCGCCCTAAATTTTTTTCAAACATCCCATGATGATGAAAATGTCCAAGCTAGTTATCACGCCATCATTACTTTAGAGGGAAAGGTAATTTATCTCGTACCCCCAGAAAAACGCGCTTTTGGCGCTGGTAATTCCGTATTTAAGGGCGCTAATGGTGCGGAAACTGTTCAAACTAATCCTAATTTACCTCCATCTGTGAACAATTTTGCCTATCATGTCTCCTTAGAAACTCCTGCTGATGCTTGGGGAAAAAATAATCTAGAAGCACATAGTGGATATACAGAAGCTCAATATAATTCTTTAGCCTGGTTAATAGCTCAAAGTCAAGTTCCAGATGATAGAATTACTACACATAAAGCTGTAGATGTGGCAGGTAAAAAAGTTGACCCATTAAGTTTTGATTTTGATAAGTTTTTGAATAAATTACATTCTTTTCGCCAGTTAGTTTCTTATAGTAAGAGGTAATTTGAATTAGGATGTCCAGGATTAAAGGATTAACAGGATGTTTTTTTAATTACCAATTCTTAAATTCAAGTATATAGACTTTTTCAATTCAGTGAGGTATAAGAACCCCACCCCCAACCCCCTCCCCGCAAGCGAGGAGGGGGCTATAATATACTCGATGTGATTAGGAAACGCTATATTAAACCTTTGCTTTTGCTGGTGGTACAATACCCAACTTATTTAAACCTGCGTCAATATCTCTCAATAACTTACAGCAGTTTTCATGTGTTTGAACCACAATGATTAGACCTAACCCCCAGCCCCTTCCCTACAAGGGAAGGGGGGTAAATCAAAGCCTCTCTCCTTGCAGGAGAGAGGTTTACCAGAGAGGTCAGTTTGTAGTTTATTTACCTGAAAAATTACAATTTTTCTGTAAGGAACATAATCGCTTTCAAATGAGAAAAATAAATTAGGAGAAAGAGGTGGCATACCGAATATTTCAGAAACATCTATTTTTTGATGCTCAATTTTAAAATTTTTATCCAGCTTTAAATAATTTAATTCCTTTATGGTACATATAACAACTTAATGCTATGGGAAAAGAATTATTAAATTGATTTTTACCCCAACTTTCTCTTTGAGAGAAATCTCGATTAGAATGAAGTAGTCCAAATAAACCAACCTGTGATTTTTCAGAGTTCATAAGGTTTCCATGTACAAAACAAGAATTCACCGAGTCAGAAATCAGAATGTTGTTTAGTGCCAGAAGTCGGATATCTGGCAGTACGATATATTTATGATATTTTTTCCTTTGCAGGTGGTACAATACCTAACTTATTTAAACCTCCGTCAATATCTCTCAATAACTTAAAATCATCCTCTGGTAAAGGATAGGTATTACTATTAATAAATGGCTGTTTTTCTAAAAAAGAAAATGCTTGGCGAAATTGTTGGGGTTGTGCCTTAATTGGGGCAGTAAAATGACAGGGAATAATCCATTGAAAATCCCAACGAGCAACTTGATCAGCCCAATTTATAGTTTCTTGAGGAGCGCGATTTAAAATTAAAGTTTGTAAAATGGGAGCAACAAATATCCGCCCATTTCCTTGTAAGATATCAAAGGAATTTTGCCAATTTTCTGGCCATTGAAAAGGGAAAAAGCCAAAATAAGCTTTTCTAGAACGTTCTGGGGCTGTTTTGGCATCACGCCATACTTCACCCCATGTAGGTACTTCTAACACACTGGGACTGAAATATAAAGCAAATAATGTGATCCTCTGCCAACCTTTACGGCGGTTTTCCGGGGTATCAAGAACCAGATCGGCGGCTTTGTCCTTGGCGTGGTAAAGTAAGGGGTATGGGTCAAGCTGAACTATGGCGGGTGGTTCGGCAGGTACGGAAACTATGGTATCTGTAAGTAGGAGAGTGTGCGATCGCCTATGGAAAAAAGCCACCTCTGCAAACTTGCCTAGACCTAATGCGATCGCTCCCAGGACTGCATAATCAAAATCATCGGCAAAGGGGGCTTCCTGGCTATTTTCAGGCAATATGTGAGTTCGTTTACCGGGCAAACCCAACCAACTCAAAGGCAGATTTAAGGGGAAACTCCATTGTTCTGGCGCTACAAATACCTGGGACTTGTCAAAGCATCGGGCAAAAGGCCCTACAAATACTTTATGTTCTATTCCTGAAATAGTAGGTAAGATAATATACTTAATATCACCGTGTTCTGCCACCAGTTCCTGGACTAGGCGGATACATTCTCTCGTCGGGGCGACAGGTGCATAAACCAATAAACCGCCCTTCTGTAACTTCACTACAGTCATGCGAATTGGCACAACTACATAAAAAATTCCCTGTAGTTGGTCAAAGATCCAGATGGTATCTTTAATAACTTCTCTGCGAATAGTGCGACGTTTACCATAGGGGTAAATTGGCACAATAGGCCAAAACCGCCATGAAAAATCCTGGGGATGAATTTGTTCTAGTTGTGCACTTTCAACCACTTTTGCCAACCTCTCCCGATACCTGATGCTTTTGGAGTTTAGCAAAAATTGACACTGGGATGAAATGATTTAAGTTAAATAATGTTAGAACAGGGTAAGAATTTCCCTCCTACCCATTCTATTCTCATGTCAACTTTGATCTTAGTTCCCCAAGGAGCAGAATATCAAGCAGTATGTCGCGGACTAAGTTCTGTTGTCAATTCCCCACCCCAGGTATTAGCAATACCAATGGGAATTGAACCCGTGCGACAATATTTACAACAATTAACCCATGTCTCTCAACAGCGAGTTTTAATGATGGGTTTATGTGGTAGCTTGAGTAAAAAATATCAAGTTGGAGATATTGTTTTATATCAAAATTGTCTTTATCAGGGAAATTTGCAAGAGTGTAATCATATTTTCACCGCAGATATACATAATCAATTGCAGAATGATGTATCATTGGTCACAGGATTAACAAGCGATCGCCTTATTTCCACAGCCACGGAAAAACAACAATTACATCAACAATATAATACTGATGTTGTAGATATGGAAGGATATCCTGTTCTAGAATTTTTTCAGCAGTTCCCAAATCTAGGAATAGCCATATTACGAGTAGTCAGTGATGATACTGATCACGATATTCCTGATATTACATCAGCTATTAATGCCGATGGTTCATTAAAACCTTTACAACTAGCTTGGAAATTAATCCGTCAACCCCAATCAGGAACTCGACTTATTAGGGGTTCATTACAAGGACTGAAAACCTTAACAAAAATCACGCAATTATTGTTTACATGACGTTTTAAACTATCACGAAGCTAAACTATAGCAGTATGCACTTGGGTTAAGATACATCATCAGTCCCCGCGGGGAGGGGTTGGGGGTAGGGTTTTTGTATTTCACTCAATAGAGAACCGCTATATCGAGTTTAGCAATTCTTGAATTTGCTGATTAATAACCCTAACATCAAAACGTTGACTAGCAGTCATCCTAGCATTATTAGCAATATTTGCAGTTTTTACAGATTCTTGCCAACAATGATTAATCACATCTGCTAATTCTTGACATTCTCCCGGTGTCACCAAAAAACCATTTATACCATCTTCTACTAACTCTATCACAGCACCAGCCTTAGCTGCAACTACAGGTTTACCGCACAGCATAGCTTCAACAATAACCCTACCAAAAGGTTCGGGTGCAGTGGAAGTATGGGTAATTAAATCACACATAGTCATTAATTGGGGAATATCGGATCTAAATCCTAAAAACTTAACTCTATTTTCCAATCCCAGATTAACAACTTTTTCGCGTAAGTTCCCCACATATTCCTCTTCACCAAATAAAGCATCACCAACTAAAATTACTACTATATTTTCTGGACATTGAGAAAGGGCATCAATCAAAATATGCTGTCCCTTCCAAGGAGAAAGACGGCTAAAATGTCCAACCACAAATTTGTTTTCTAATTGTAAATTATCTCTGATTTGTTTAACTGCTAATTCATCAGCTTGATAATTTTCGACAGCAAAGCCATTATAAACAACTTTAACTAAATTAGAGTTTCCTCCAGCTTCTAAAAATGCCCTTCGACTAGCTTGAGAATTGGCAATTACTAAACTAGCAAAACGATTGATTAAACTAACTGCTACTAGGAGATTACTTTTACTAAAATGTGCTGAAGAAAGGATATCATGTAAATGATAAACCAAAGGAAGACGACCTAGAAAACTCGCTATTGCCCCTACAACTAAAGCCTTTTGAGTATTAGCATAGATTAAATCATATTTTTTAGCCCGGACAACCACCTGAATAATTAAAGGTATAATTTGTCCTAAACTTCCTAATGCTGAAAATAAGCCACTTTCTTTACTTACTTTAATTGCTTGAGTTGTCAAAACCTCCACCGGAATTTGATTTTCTTGCAGTAATTTTCTAAAATCACCATCTGCAAATAAACCAACCAGGGAGTTTTCACGATAGGGTTTAGCAATATCCGCTAAACACAACTCAGCCCCACCAAGTTTACCACTTTGATCTAAGAATAAAATTTTCATACAACCTTTCAAATATCTTCTAAGATAACCTGCCTAACTCGTTGGGAAATGTGTGTCCAATCATAATATTTAACAGTGTAATTACGACAATCTTCTCTAGAAGGTAAAATCAGTTTACCTAACATAATTTGGGCTAATTTATCAGCAATGCTTGACATGGTTGTAGATTCAGTAATTAACTCTGGAGAAAATCTTTGTAAAATTTCTGGCATCCCCCCTACAGGTGTACATAAAACAGGAGTACCACAGGCTAAAGATTCCAAAATAGCTAATCCGAACCCTTCAAAAGATTGACTTGGCATTACAGTTAAATCAGCTGCCTGATACGCAATAGGTAAATCATTTTCAGGTAAAAAACCCAAAAATTGCACATTATTTTCTAAACCTAATTCTCTAACTTGTTGTTGGAGTAAGGTCTGAATATGACCACGACCGGCTATCGCTAACCAAATATCAGGAATACCTGATTTAATTGTCCCTATAGCTTGTAATAATTTATCAATTCCCATCCGATGAACTAAGCGTCGGGAAGTAAATAATATTGGCCGATTATTTGGCCAGTTTAGCTTTGTTCTTGCTTCTTGACGTGATAAATTGTTCTGAAAATGATCAATATCAACTCCACCGGGAATGATGTGAATTTTTGACCAGGGAATTTGGTATCTTTGATGTAAAATTTGACCAAAGGCCTTACTCAGAACAATAAAGCGATCGCACCGATGATAGGTTATCTTTTCAATTAGCTGTTCTTTTAGCCAAATATTAAATTTTTGATTTACCACTTCTTCTTGACTTTCTGCTGCCCAAGGACCATGAAAGTTAAAAGTAATCGGTATATTCTGGGGTAAAATATCTAAAATAGGAAAACTATATAATGCAAAATGGAGATTAATTGCATCGGGTTTATCCAATCTAGTCTTTTTAAAGTTATGGCGAATAGACCATAATCTACTACTAATTTTAGTATCTGGATCAGCTAAATTCGTTAACTTAATATTTGTATTTTCCTCATGTATTGGTAAACCAACTCCACATAATTCTATTTGATCTTGATGCCTTGCTAATTGATGAGTTAGTTCATAAATATACCGTTCTAATCCTCCAGGATTTTGGGGAAACCAACCAGTACCTAAAGTTAAAATAGATGCTGAACTAAATTTTTTATCTTTACTTTCCACTTACTTAACTCCTCCCATTGATAAATTCAGATTATTTATTATAAGTAGATATTTTTATATTTTCTCCATACCAAGACAATTTTTATTCAGGATGATCTTCTAATACAACACTAAAAAATATAATCAGCATAAATTTACAAAAAATTGATTCTTATCAGAACTTACCCACAACAAAACTAAAGTAGGTGCAATTCATGTATTGAATTGAACATTTATAAATCCATGAAAGTTATATTGGTAATGATTTTAACTATTAAGAAAATGTATTTTATTGATAAAGTTTCAATAAACTCATATACAGAAGAATATTTATTTGTTAGCTTGTAAATAACTATATTGAAATGTTTGGTAATAAGGGATTTAGTCCTTAAATTATAACTAAACTACTCACTACAAACTTTGAATTATTCAGTTTGTTCTACTGATACCAATTCTATGGAAGAGAGTGGCAAATGAGCTTGGTAGAGACATTTCACCGTCTCTACAACGGAAAATAAAGCGCGTCTTCACCTAGAAATGGTATGACTACAAATTTTACCGTCTTTGACTAATATCTTGATATGAATCATAAAAAATTGAGAAATTTGAGTAAAATTCGTCATCAGCTTAATGGCTATATCAATAGTTTATTTCGGAGTAAATATGGTGACAGGAAAATAATCTTTAATATTTTACTTGGTATCACCTGTGGACTAACAGTGACCTTCGCAGGAATGACAATGGATTTAGCAACAACTAAAATATCTCCATCTCCTACCACTAAAATATCTCCCACAGCTACAATATCTCCCACCTCAGAAATATCGAAAAATTCTGAAGTTAACTATATTACTTCTTGGTTAGGAAATACCATTGGTAATGGCGAATTAACAGTACAAAATAATATCGAAGCCATGTACGTCCAGGACGATGGGACAGTATATACAAATAGTGTTTGGGACGAAGCTGGTAGAGAAGCAGCAGTATATAAAGATGGTCAACCAATTTTAGCCTTAAAAGATACCCACGGTTGGAGTCGTTTAGGTGGTAAAGCTATAACTGCTAATAGCAAATATATCTATATTGCTATGTCTCAAGGTGAACTAGATCCAACTAAAAAACATTATCCACCAAAAGGTCAAATTTGGTACTGTGTAAGACGTTATGACTTAACAGGAACACCTGCACCATTTGATAAAGGAAATGGCTGGGATAAGAGTATGTTAATTACTAGCCAAAAACATGAAGTTACTGGATTAACTACAGTAGGTAATAAACTATTTGTCAGTAATGCTGGTGAAAATATGATTCGGGTTTATAATACCGAAAACATGGAAGAATTAAATAGTTTTACCATTGCTAATCCTAGACAAATCACCATTGATAAAAAAGGCAATTTGTGGATTATTCAAAAAAGAACAGGTAGTAAATTCGCCAAAATTGTCAATTATTCTCCAACCGGGCAAAAACTAGGCAATGAAATTATAGATATTGACGAACCATCGGCATTAGCCATTGATAATCGAGGTAGATTATTAATAGCAGATAATGGTGTTAATCAACAAGTAGTGATTTATAACATTAATAATCAACCAGTGCGAGTAGATACCTTTGGCGATCAAAAAGGTATTTTCGGTGGTGTACCCGGAGAAATTAAAACTACAAAACTCTATGGTATTACAGGAATTGGTACAGATGCCGCAGGTAATTTTTATATCAATAATAATGGCTTCAAAAACTCAGGTACAGATTTAAGAAAATTTTCGCCATCAGGACAAATACAATGGCAATTACTAGGATTAATATTTGTAGATAATGCAGATACAGATCCGCAAACAGATGGTGTTAATCTATTCACAAAACAAGAACAATATGTGATGGATTATAGTCAACCTGCTGGTAAACAGTGGACTTATCAAGGCTATACACTTAATCCCTTCAAATATTCCCAAGATCCACGTTTACATACATCACCAGATGCTACTTTTGTCCGGCGTATTCAAGGGAAACCTTTTTTATTCTTGACAGATATGTATAATAGTTTTTTACAAATTTATCGCTTTCAACCAAAAAGCGATGGTAACATTGCCATTCCTGCGGGAATGTTTGTCGCTACAAATGAAGGAGGTAAATCCATTTCTGGTAATTGGCCACCCCATCAACCCGCACAAGGAGAATGGATTTGGCGTGATATTAATGGTAATGGTGCATTTGAAGAAAATGAGTATGATATCAGCAAAGATTATCCCTATATGGGTGGTTGGTGGGTAGATAGCAAAGGTGATATTTGGAAAACATTGCGAACTCAAGATGGAATTCGTCGTTATCCTTTACAGGGAATAGATGCTAAAGGAAACCCTATCTATACCTATAGTTCAATGGAAAAAATCAAGACTCCTGCTATCTTCACCGACTTGCGAAGAATTGAGTATTTTCCAGAAACAGATATCATGTATTTATCAGGATTTACCACTGAACATCCAGCAGTAACAGATCAGGCCAAAGTAGTAGGATCAGAAATTGTTCGTTTTGATAATTGGAGTCAAGGAAATCCTACTCCCAAATGGCGAACTGTCATTCCCTATGATACCACAGGTAAACAACAAATTGCCACAGCAGCTATGAGTGTGGCGGGTGATTATGTATTTGCAGTTACCTTCAAAACCGCAGAGGTATATGTTTACAAAGCTGCCACTGGAGAACTGGTAAAAAAGATGAGTCCAGGTGCAGAAGTTGGCAAAGAAAGTGGTTGGGTTGATATTCCTTATGGTATCCGTGCTTTTCGTCGTGCTAATGGTCAATATCTAGTATTTGTGGAAGAAAATTGGAAAGGAAAGGTGCTGATATATCAGTTCACGATGTAATTAATTTATTGATGGAGTAGGGACGTTCCGGGGAACGTCTCTAGTAAATTTATGAGGATTATATTTTGTGTGATTGACAAAATTAAACATAGATTTAGTTGATAAGCTGTTACACAACTAAATTGTATAATCTTGAAATTATTAATTCCTGTGAAACGGGCATACATTCAACAATTTCAGTACAAGTCTTGCCTGTTCAAATTATACAAATTAAATGTCCAACAGCTGAATCGGTTAATTAATTTTAGCTAAGTTATAAAGATTGTTTTTAAATAGATTCTATTATGAGGAATGGTAATAGTGAATAAAAAGCAAGTCCTAATTTCTTTACAGGCAATAATTCCTAATAACTTACTCAATCAGTTACAATATTTTCATTCGCGGTTAATTTCATGGTGGATTTTGCATTGGGGAAGTCAACCTTTAAGATTTTCTCAAAAATCAGTAATGGTTTTTTCTCCCCATCAAGATGATGAAACCTTTGGTTGTGGTGGGATGATTGCCCGGAAAAAAGAAGAGGGAATACCAGTAGTAGTGGCTTTTTTAACAGATGGTAGAGGTTCTCATGGTTTGGATAGTCAAGTTCAAAATAAAATGATCCAGATGCGTCAACAAGAGTCCTTAACAGCGTTAGGTATTTTAGGAGTCAACAGTGTAGATGTTCATTTTTTGAATTATCAGGACGGGAGTTTAAAAACCTTAAATTTTCTAGGACAGCAAGAGATAATTAATCGAATTTCTGAATTGTTAACAAGGTATCAACCAGGAGAAGTTTATGTACCTCACCGTAAAGATTGTCATCAAGATCATGAAGCAACCTATAAGTTAGTTAAACAGGCAATTGACCAATCTCAGATTACAACGGAACTATGGCAATATCCTATTTGGGTATTTTGGCGATCGCCTTTATTTATTCTTTTGAAATTACAAGATATTGCTGCTGCCCATCGCTTATCTGTAACCGCAGTCAAGGATAAGAAACAACAAGCTATTACCGCCTATTCTTCCCAAGTGCAAATGCTACCTCGTGGCTTTATTCAGCAGTTTTTAAATTGCGAAGAAATATTTTTTAAATAGGTTGAGGTAATATAATCAACAAAGGAAAAGAAAGAAGCAATTATTTGGTAAACCATCTATGATGTTATATTAAATAGTTATGGTGATTATTTCGACTTGATTTCCTTTAAAGTATCATCTGGTAAGCATCTGAAAATCTGCCATAAATAATTACCGTGGAGAATATAAAAATGCGGATTCTACATATTACTAATCATGTCCAAAAAATTGGTAACGGTATTGTTAATGTAGCTGTAGACTTAGCTTGTTTACAAAGTAAAAGCGGTCTAGATGTGGCTGTAGCATCTGCCGGCGGAGAATATGAACAATTATTAGCAGATTATGGTGTTAGTCATTTTTATCTTAATCAAGGTCGCAGACCATTTAATTTAATTAAAGCTATTTGGGATTATCGCCAAATTATTAAGGATTTTCAACCGGATATTGTTCATGTCCACATGATGACAGGAGTTATTCTGGCGGGGATTTTTAGAAAAAATCGAGAATATCATTTAGTATCTACTGTCCATAATGAATTTCAACATAGCGCTGTATTAATGGGATTAGCGGATCAAGTCATTGCAGTGAGTCATGCAGTGGCTAATTCAATGATTAAACGCGGTATTTCGCCTCACAAATTACGAGTAGTCAGTAATGGAACTTTAGGCAGTCCTCGCCATAAAAATCTGCAAGATTATCAACCCCTACCGCTACAAACTCCATCTATTACTACTGTCGCTGGGATGTATAATCGTAAAGGTATTTGTGAATTAATTGAGTCCTTTAAAATCATCGCTACAGATTTTCCTCAAGCACATTTATATTTAGTAGGAGATGGTCCTGATCGTCCTTTATTTGAGGCAATGGTGAAAAATACAAACTTAAAGAATCGGATTCATTTTGAAGGATTCCAGGCAGAACCACAACGTTATATGTTAGCAACGGATATCTTTGTTTTAGCTTCCCATTGCGAATCGTTTGGGTTAGTTTTAACAGAGGCCAGAGAAGCTGGTTGTGCCATTATTGCCAGCGATGTAGATGGGATTCCTGAAACTTTAGATTATAGTCAGGCGGGGATTTTAGTCCCACCAAAAGATATTCAAGGTTTAGCTAGTGTTTTAGCTAAATTATTGAGCGATCGCCAACTTATGAATAAGTGGAAATTCCGCGCCCAACAAAATCTAGAAAGATTTCATGCAGCCCGAGTTAATGAAGAAACACTAGCCATATATCGGGAAATGATCAGAAAAAACAATATCGTCAATGTCATTAAACCAAGAGAATTAGCTAATCTCAATTAACTCTTTCTGACTAATGTGCATCGCAATTCCTTTTTCATAATAAGCAGCTTCATTGATAAAAATAGGATAAACAACATCATTACCTGTATAAACAATTTCCTCACCGCTAAAAGTCATAAACATCGGTGCACCAGGGTATAACGGTTCATAATCCCTAAATTGGAGTTGGGGGTGAATCATGGCTTGAATTTCTCCATCTTCACTACGTGGATAATCAATCATACCAATTGATCTATAAACTGTTAGAGTATTATTTTTGAGAGAATTTTTGCCGAGATTATAATTTTCAAAATAATCTAGGGATGTATAAATAAGCTGCTCGGTTTGTTGAAATAATTCCGCATTTAAAATGCTTTGGGGTACCGGACCTACTTCCAAGGCAAAACCTAAATCCGATAAAGAACGGAGAAAACCACTGCCTTTAGTTTGTTCATGAAGATAAACTTTAACTAAAGGATTGATTGCACTTAAAACAGCAGCCAATTCTAGTAATACAGGATGGCGATTTCCTAGGATAATACATAAACCCATATTAGATGTAGTGGTATGTAAATCAATGATTACGTCTTCAATATCTGGATTTTTTTGTTTTAATATTGTTTGCATCTCCCGCGCTCTTAATTCCTCATAATTAGCAGGTTTATTCTGATTACTCAACTGAATAAAACAGCGATTGAGGTCTTTTTCTATATATCTTACCCGTGCAGCGATCGCTTTATGATTACCCAGCAAAGATAAAGTTTCAAAACTGGATCTATGGACTAAATGGGGATATTTGTGAAACTTTTTAACCAGGTAAATTCCTGTGAACTCATTACCATGGTTTCCTCCCACAATTACTAATCGCTTAATTTGATTCATAATTACCTCATTTTATTAATGACAATTCCCAAGCTGAGATCCCCGACTTTGTTTACAAGTCAAGGATCTGATGACAATTCAAAATTTTTGGACATACCCAGATCCCCGACTTCTTTGATTTATTGTGTCTGAATGATCAATTGATCTTAGAAGTCGGGGATCTTATTTTGAAAATACACTTTAGCTTTTAATTATAGATCCATTAGGTATGGAAACGTAGATTGGGTTTTACTGCTGAATTCTGCTGTAATATTTATGTCCGGCCATGGCCATAGCGAAAAACCCCCACATGATCATACCTGCAATACTCAACATTCCGCTATAGATAATTAATTGAGCGCAACAACTGATACCAATAGCGCGAGATACACTGATAAAACTATCAAACTGACCTTGAGTATACTTACTGACCGTAAAAATCATCAGCATTAAGCCACCAAGATAAGGTATAGCACCAATCCAACCTAATGTGAAAAACATATCTAAAATACCGCTATCAATGACAACTACTTCTAGTTGTCCGGTTTTTTCATTCAACTTCCAAATATTACCAAAGCCGTTACCAACAACATTAGAAAGAGCTAGACTTAGGTTACGATCATAAGCTGCGGATCTATCTCTAAAACTAGAATCTTTTTGCAGATTAGAAAAACTTTCTAATCGAGTAGTAATAACTTTAGCAAGAGGTTCAATTGTCACCAGAGGAATGACACATATTGTTATTGCTAAAATGATAGTAATTAATCGCTTTTGAATCTGTGGTTTAACAGAACCAAAAAGGATAATCATGCCTAAAAGCCAGCCACCCCAACCAGTGCGAACTTGACAGAGTAAAAATGATAAATACCCAGCAGCAGAAGCAGGAAATATTAAAGAGCCAGAATTAGTAAATAATATTAATAATCCGGCTTGCATCACAGTAGCAAAGGGTCCGGGTGAATGTAGTGTGCTCCAGACGCGCATTCCAAAGGGAACAGGATGACCGGCACTGGTAAACATTTCCGATTTTATTAACCAATATCTATCCCATTCAGGAGCAACCACAAACTGATAGACACCATAAACTCCAATTAAAAGAATTGCCCAAACAAATAACCGTTGAATATGCTGCCGATAACTAGGGTAATCGCGCCAATTGGCAAATAGGTGAAAAGCAAAAATTATAGGACTAAGCCAATCTAAAAAACTCCGAATTACGGCAAGAGGCTGATTATAAATTATCCCCACTAAAAAACCATAACAAACCCCAATAAAAGCTAAGATAAATGGCAATCCTCCCTGGCGAGAAATATTAGGTAAATGTTTTAAAAAAGTGACTAGGGTAATAAATACTACTAAATAAGGACTAATTAACATTTGTCGGGTAGTATCCCAACCAATTTTATAGTCAACTAAACGGGTGATAACAGGAGTGATAAACCATATAGACCAAGTAAAACCAATATAGTGAATGGGATGCCGCAAATATAAAAATATTGCTACTATAAAGGCTGTGCTAGGAAAAATGATCCGCAAACTAGCTGCACTGGCAAAGTAGCAAGCTATTGTTAGGAAGATAAAAGCAAAGATCACTAGCCAGCTTTGGGCTGATCGATCTTCAGGGGAGAATTGTTTTTTTAAGACAGTATTAAACAGTAGAGTATTGGAGATCACGTTGATATCTAGATAGGTTAAAAATTTGGATGTTGGCAAACCTAATTAATAGCCAAAATGGCGATTAGCAAGATCTAATTTTGCCGATGGCATTTTATATTCTTGATATCCTAACCATCTACCTTGTAATGAGGATCGCAGTTTTTTAGTAGCAAGTTGTTGATCCTGGCTAAAAAATCTTAACCATTGACAGATCCCGAAACTTTCTCTAGTTCCTACTAAAACTGACCATAATAAAAATACAATTTGCCGAAGTGGAGACAGATGTTCTAATAAAACTAAGGTTTCGTTATGGACGAGATTAATTAAGGCAATATCGTTAAAGTTATGGCGTTGATCTTCATCAAAACGTTGGGCAGGATAATGATCTACGGCAATATTAGGATCGTAAATTATTTTCCAACCGGCGCGTTTGAGAGTGAGGGTAAAGGACATTTCAAAATGTACCTGTGCACCTGTACCTTTCATTCTTTCATCAAACTTTAATTTCCCAATTGCTTGGGTACGAAAACTCATATTCACACCTTTGAGAATATCAACTTCACGAGGTGCGCCGATACCCAGATGATGGTTGCCAATAACGCGCCCCCACCATTGCAATTTGCCAACGAGGGGACGCGAACCATCTTCTAATTTGTCTCCTTGATAAATCCAATCTCGCCCACCAACGCCACCAATGGTACTATTAACGCTAAAATGAGAGTTAATTTTTGCTAACCAATCAGGATGGGGAGCAGCATCGTCATCGGTGATGGAAAGAATGTCTCCCTGTACACAAGCTAGTCCAGTATTAAGCGCGGCTACTACTCCCGACTGGGTAACGGTGACAACTTCTAAGGGTAGGAGATGGGGCGGAAATTGATGGAGAAATTCCCAGGTGTCTGTATCTGTGTCTCTGACCACGACGATCGCCTGATCAACGGATTTAGTTTGCTGTTGCAGGGCTTTCAGGCAACGGGCTAAGTCTTGAGGACGGCGATAGGTGGGGATGAGAACTGTGTTTCTCATTGATGATTAATTCCTCAAATATATCTAAATAATTTTGTGCCATTTTTAACCAGCTATGTTGTTGAGCAATGGTACGAGCAACTTCACCCATTTGTTGACGCACAGAGCGATCGCTGGCTAAAACAGACAAACTTGCAGCTAAACTATCAACGTCATCGGTTTCTGATAGGACAATTCCTGCTTCTGGTGTTACTAATTCTGCCCCTCCTGTGGCGGTGGCGGTGATTACAGGTAAACCGGAAGCTAAGGCTTCTAATAATACGAGAGTACAAGCTTCATAACGGGAAGGAAAGACGAAAAAATCTGCCGCTTGCATAATTTTGGCTATGTCTCGACGGTATCCCAAAAAATGCACTCGTTCGCTAATACCTAAATTATTTGCTAGTTCTAAAAATGGACTTCCTTGGGTATCTCCTACTACAGCTAAATGTAAATTCGGCACTTTTTTTAAAGCTTGTAATACTGTATCTAAATTTTTTCTCGGTGTGCGAATATCCCCAGCAAATAAAGCCAATGTCACATTTTCTGGTAATCCTAATACTCTGCGATAAGTGACACCAGGAGTAAATTCTTCTAAATCTACACCATTAACAATTACCCGAATTTTTGGGCGAGGAACTCCAATACTAACTAATTCTGTGGCAACTTTTTCTGATACAGCAATAATAATTTTAGCTTGCTGGAAGGCCTGTTTTTCCCAATAGGCATTAGCCCCAGTAAATAACCATTGATATAAACCGTAAATATCCTTACGGGTACGGAAAATATGTACAGGCGATCGCCACCAAGAACTATGGACAAAATGCACAGCATTAACATCTGCCCCGCCCATGGTAATTGCACCATTGACTTTAATTATATCAAACTTAGCCCGATTATTACTCAACCAAGCTGCACTTTTCTGAGCAAAAATTAAATTACGAATAAATTCTGTAGGATAGCTATAAACTGGAATATAAACCCAATTTATGTTCCTATTTTCTGCTAATTCTGGGGCGATCTCACTAGCTACTAATGTTAAATTATGACCTTGGCGAATGGCTGCTTTTGCTACTTCATAATTAACCCTGCCCTGTCCATCACCTTTACGAACTTTGTGCGTCACAATACAAATTTTCACTGATAACCTCTCTGGATTTAATTTTCAATTTTAATAAACCATACCCCAATCCCCGACTTCTTTTATTAAAGATTCATATCAAAAGTCGGGGGTCTTATCCCCTGCCTAAATTCTGATGCTTCTCTTTATGCAGCTTTTAATATTTTCCTGGTGATTATAGGAGGAATAAAACTGAGAGTCAAAGCTAGTAAAGTACGGAAATTAAATTTTTGCTCCTGTAAAGTTTTCCAAAAATAAGGACGGGCGGCAGCAATTTGTTGATCTAATAATAAACCAATACCTAAAGTTGTATTCGCTGTTAACCAAAGTTTTTTAAAGTCTTGATAAAATTCTTGTAAATTTTTATCTTCCATAAAAATTTGATAACAGAATATTTCACTTTTAGCCTTAGCAATTTTTCCCTGAATACTGCGTCTACCACTGAGCATGGTGTCAGTTTGTTCATGCTCTCGATATTTAGTTAATTTTTCAGGAACATAGTAAACTCCGTAACCAGAAACACAACAAACATAAGTTAAATATAAATCCCACATTCCCCCAACTTGAGCAGGAATAGTATGCCAATTAATTACACCATTGCGAATTATACAAGCCGCCGCAGTGGGAATACTTTTATCAACTAAACCCATTTTTGTAAAGTTTTCATGAATACCCTCCCTAATTTGATCTCGTTTATAACTGCGGGTATTTTGTTCTGTAGCCGCCATATTAATTTTACTGTTCCTATCTATAATATATTGATCACAAAATGCCAAAACTACATGAGGATTCCCTTCTAAATGTGGTACAAGTTTAGCTAAAAAATCCTCATTCCACATATCATCATCATGAAGAGTAGCTACATATTTACCCGTGGCAATTTTGAACCCATAAAATTGATTACCTAACATCCCAATATTTTCTGAATGACGATGAAATTTGATCCGAGGATCTTTAAATGATTCTATTAAAGATTGGGGATTTTCTGAACTACAATTATCACAAACTATAATTTCAATATTTTGGTAAGTTTGCTGAATTGCACTGGTAATTGCTTCCTGGAGATATCCTATACGATTATAGGTGGGAATAATGATACTAACTAAAGGTGATAACAATTGATTATTCATATATATTTGTTCAAATCACTACTAATTATGAAAATAACTGTCGGAAATTTACAGGATTACATCAGATAATATAAATCATGTAAATAAACATATTTGTGATAGCTGGCACACCCTACAACAGATTTTTCAGTGTGACACTTGCCTGAGTCCTAATTTAATAGTTAATCAGGTTACGTATATGTCCATAAAATTTAGTGATCATAGATGTGGATAAATCCAACAATTTAAAATTTTTCGGTATTTTATAATCAGGAATATTAGCTAGATGATGTGACTTTGCATATTGGCGACAAGCTTCCCAATCATATTTCCAAATATCTTCTATCCAAAAACGTCTACATCCATATTGATAGAAATAACGCAGCACTTCAAAATCATAGGAGTAATATTTTTGTTTAATAATTGTATGCATATCAATGTTTAAATCTTCCCAATTATCAAACCACTCATGGGGACAAGCTTGTAATTTACCAATTTTTAAATAGTCAAATTTGTAAGGATGGCGCAATCGTCTACTCAAAGGATTAGTGTCTTTTAATATATTTTCTATGACGCTATACATACGTATTTTTGAAGCATGAGCATCTAACCTAACAAAGGCATAGTGGAGAACTTTAATATCATGGATATGCAATCTAGTGGCATATTCAGGTGTAGGAATTCTGACACTATGAATTTTTTGTGGTTGATGTTCTGCACCATCATCAACATAACCTAAAGGGGTGAGGATTCCGGTTCTGATACATTGATGAGTGGTGTCAAATAAATCAGGTTTTTCAAAAAATAATACTGTTCCCGGTTTGGATTGTAATATTGTTTGCCAACTTGCTGTTTGAGTAGCATTAGCAGCTAGAATTTCATCAGCATCTAAAGCCAATAAAATTTTATGTTCCTGTACTAAATTTCTAGCTGTTTCAATTAACAATAATTGTCGTTCAGCTTCGTTAAACTTTTCGGATTTATTTTCGATTAAAATCACTTTAGGATATTTTTTACAAATAGCTTGACTGCCATCAGTGGAATTTTGATCAGCAATAATAATGTGATCGGCAAATTGACTGGTAACTGACAAAAAACGATCTAAAATCCACGCTTCGTTTTTTACAGGTGTAATAACGACAATTTTTGGTAATTTTGTAGTCATGGTTGGTTATAAAGTATTTATCAATATTTACTTTTGGCGAGAATAAAAGTCTGTCATAGTTTTATGATAACTTTTTTCTAGTTCTTGAATATGAACATCCATCACAAATTTTCGCTCAAATAAATCATGCCCATTTTCACCCATTAGTCGGGATTGATGATAATTTTCTGATAATTGATTGATGGCATCGGCTAATTTTTGGATGTCATGGGGCGGTACTAAAATACCTGTTTGATGATTTTGGATATATTCAGGAATACCACCGATAGCACTGGCAATAATCGGGCGAAAATGGGCATAAGCTTCTAAGGTGACTAAACCTGCTGGTTCTGGCCATAAACTCGGAAAAACTACTGTAAAACATTGTTGATAAAGTGCTTCTAATTTTTCACCATTACACCAACCATGCCAGGTAATGCGATCGCTTAAACTCATTTTTTCTGCTAATTCTTGCATCTTGGGTTGACCCCAACCTTCCCCAGCAATATCTAAATTAATTTTGGGATCAGTTTTTGCTAATGCTTTGAGTAACCATTCTAAACCTTTATAGGGAACAATACGACCGACAAAAAGAATACGTTGCTGCTGATGAATTTCTGGAATTAAAGGTATCACTGGATATCCAGGTCTTTCTACCCCACAAAGCAAAGTAATAATTTTCTCCGCCGATACACCATTCAAAATCATTTCTTTACGAACATAATTACTATTAGCAATCACGGAAATGTTCAGATTTTTAATATTTTTCAGAAAATAGTACGCATTTTGCCAGTCTTGGAAAATGTTCTTAGGTCTGCGACTACCACAACCATCTATTAAGTGTCCCCAAGTACATCCGAGTGGGTTCATAGAGCGATTACATATCTGCTCCCGATCAGCTAAATATTTTGTCCCACTAGGACAATAACTAGAATGATTATGAATAGTTAAAACTGCTGGACATTCTTCTCGAAAATCTATCAACATATCAGGATCATGAATATGCAATAATTCATAATCACTTTGTTTGATATCTTTTAGAGAACTAATTAAAAATTCCTCTACCTGATTTCCAGAATTAATTAGCTGACAATTTTGGGAATTAATCAAAGCAGCTATATAAGTTTCTACTCCACCTCCCCTGGCAATATTAACAGGAGAACAGTGATAGATCATCTTATGGTCAACTATTGTATGATTCATATTCAAGTTATAGAATTGAGGGGTGATAAATTAGAATAATTCAATCTAATTTTCATGTATGATCAAATCTGTCCATTTGTAGCTAAATTTAGCCAAAATTTATGCCTGACATCATTTACATAGTGTCTCAAAACAATTTTATTTTTATTGAAATTATCTAAATATTTAAACTGATCATCAATACTTAAAATAAACTTGTTTTTATCTAGTGGTTTGGCTTGGTTATTGTGCATAGCTAAATGTACTACAGTTTGTTCTGTAAAATAAATAGGTACATCTACAAATTGAGTAACACGATCTAAAGCATCTCCCCAATTTATTTGCTGCTTTAGTATGAAAAAACCTGCATTTATTGGATTTAAGTTTTCATGATCATGTAATATTATCCGTTCATCTAGTGACGGTAAAAAATCATGTAAATACCAAGAATAACTATCATCTGAATCACATAAATTCACAAGTTCCTCAGCACCAGGAAAAAATAAAATATCAGCATCAGTGTAAATTGTTGGCTGTTCAATAGGAATAGAAGTTAATACAGCCAATCTTCTCCAAAATGCCATGATGGCGGGATTAGGATAATTTCTTGCATAGTTGCAAATAGGTTTAGGGATATCACCTATGACTAAATCTTTCCATTCAATAACATCAACACAAGCATTAATTTGGCGTAAAATATTACGAGAGGATGACGAATAGCTACCGTCAGAAATAACAATAAATTTGTTAGGAATACCAACATAACGAATAAATGACCTAATATTTGCTACTTGAATAGCCAAATCCCTTTCACAAGAAAAAGCATAGACATCTATATTAACTTTTTTATGTTGATGAACTGGAAAATTCACAATATTATTAATGGCTTTTGAATAAAAAAAGCGATGAATTTGCCCTTGAAGCTTTGCAGAATGATATCCTATGTTAACCATTATTTTTCTCCAATAAACTAATAAATTTTTTCTTGATTTTACAATGAAACCTTAGTAAAAGCTGAGTTTGAACAAAGACGATGAAAAATTTTCAAATAGTCTTGCACCAGAATTGGATAACTTAATTCCTCCTGTAAATAAGTCCGATCAAAACGTAAAGGAGAACTAGAAAATTTAGCATTAGCTATATAAGCAATTACTTTTTTTATAGCTTCTACATCTGTAGGTTCTACTAGCCAAATACCCGGTTTATCTTGTAAATAATCCCAATTTTCGCCGTAAGGTACGGCAGCTAAAATGGGTCTATCTGTCATTAAATATTCATAACTTTTGCAAGAAATTCTGCCACCTCTTGTACCATCTGGACGATTTGGTAAAGTTATTAATAATAAATCTGCTTGTCTAGCTAATTGAATCGCTTGAAAGTGAGGTAATGAACCAGAGACATTAACTACATCGGTAATATTTTGATTTTGTAAGACTTTATTAACTACAAATTCAGGAAAACCATTACCATAAATTGAAAGTTTAATTTTATTTTCCCATTCTAGATGTTGTGAATTAAGTTGTTTAATTGCCTGGCCGACAAAAACTGGACTAGAACTACGATAATCAATTTTAGTTCTTTCATAATGTCCCCATTCTAGCCAAGCTTGATAAAGTTTTTTAATCAAGGTTTTTTCTTGAGGGGTATGATAGAATTTATACCAACCATTCATTCCACCTGTATAAATAATCTCAAAAGATGAATTATCATTTTTAGAGGTAATTGGAGTAGCAAAATCTAAAGGATCTGCACCACAACGAATTAAATGAAACTTTGATTTTTCTGATTCAGGTTGACGATTTTTAACTAAATCTAAATTGAATTGAGAAACATAAACTACTGCATTTGCTTGTCGAACATAAAAATTTTCTAACCAAAGTTCTAGATGATGATGCAACCAACTAACTGTGTTAGGGTGCATATCAGTACAACTGAGTGAATCATCTAAACTAACTACTAAAGGTAAACCTGTCAAAAATTTTAGTGTAACTCCTAATAATCCCGCAGAATAGGGCATCATAATCACAAAAATTACATCTGATTTTTGTTTTTTAATTAATTGATAGCCTTTGAATACTGCTGGGAAAAACCAAAATATTTCTGGATCTGGCCAAATGAATAAGCTTAATATTTTGTCAAGTCTTAGTTTTTCTAACCATCTAATTAAACGTTCAGGATAGGAGCTTTTTACATAATGAATATGACATTTTTCGGGCAAGTAACTATCTTTCGTAGCTGTTAATACATCTATAAAACAAGTTTTTTGAAATTCTCCTAATAATTTATTTGCCCTGTAAGCAATAGGATTTTTTAAAGGTGGTAAATAATGGGCTATGCAAAATAGTTTTAGCTGATTTTGTGATTGATCTACAAAATCATTTTTATAATTAGCAGATTTTTTTTCTTCCATACCATTTAGAAATTTCATTGTTCTATACTTCCATCTGTTAATCACGATTGACTTAATTTTTGATATTTCCCAAAATGAGATTAACTTTGCTCATTTCCAGCTATTTGATACTGCATTTGGTGATATTGCCAAAGTTTACCTTGCATTTCTAAAAGTTCTTGATATTTACCCTGTTCTACAATTCTTCCCTGTTCTAAAACTACAACTTTATCAGCTTTGGCAATGGTAGAAAGACGGTGAGCAATGACAATTACAGTTCGTCCCACAGATAGCTGTTCTAGTGACTCTTGAATTAAACGTTCAGATACAGAATCTAAAGCACTTGTAGCTTCATCTAAAATCAATATTTCTGGATTTCTTAGTAATGCTCTGGCGATCGCAATTCTTTGTTTTTGTCCTCCTGATAAACGCACACCTCTATCTCCTAATTGTGTTCTAAATCCTTCCGGCATTTCCTCGATAAATTCTAGAGCATTTGCCAGTTTGGCGGCTTCTTTAATTTCTGTTTCTGTAGCTGTAGGTGTACCATAACTAATATTTTTCCAAACGGAGGTATTGAAAATAAATGTGTTTTGACTCACAACAGCTATCTGATGACGTAGAGAGTGAATTTCAAATTTATGAATATTCACATCATCTATATAAATATAGCCATCACTGGCATCATGAAAGCGAGGAATTAAATCTGCAAGTGTGGTTTTTCCAGCACCAGACCCACCAACTAATGCTGTCATTTCACCCTGTTTAATGGAGAGGGTAATATTATGTAAAACCCGCTGATTGGGATTATAGTCAAAATCTACAGATACTAAATCAATGGATCTTTTTAAACCCGGAAATTTTAATGTGCCATTTTTAAAATAGACCTTATCATCAGGTTTTAACAAGTCCTTGATATTTTCTACTGCTCCTATCTGAGTAGTTAAAAATGCTATAACTCCATTGATATCTTGAATCATTGGCATGATCCGAAATAGCACAAAGAAGAATGTCAATAAAGCAGAAACTTCCATTAAACCTGTAGTTAATGCCACGATAATCATACCAATAAGAATCAGGGTAGATACACTTTCAGCAATAGGTTTAACTGCTAAGGAAATTACATCAATATTTTTTACAGTATTAACTATTTTTTCGCTGGCTTCATAATACCGTTCGCGCTCAAATTCTTGAGTAGAAAAGGCATGAATTGTCCGAATACCTTCGATAAATTCAAGGGTTCTAGAAGTAAAGTTGTCATTAGCTGTAGTAATGCCAAAACTACGCTCTCTAATTTGTTTATTGAGGGTAGATAATCCCACTGCAACCAAACTAAATAACAAGATTGCCACTATGGACATTTTCCATGAAAGCATAAATAAAGAAGCAGAATAGACAATAATGGTAAAGCTTCTAGTGATGAAAAAAGCTAGGCCACCAAATAATCGTCTAATCCGCTCCATTTCATTAGTGAGGATATTCACTAATTCTCCCGATTTTTTATGATTAAAATAATTGAGAGTTTGTGCTGCTAATTGTTCAAAAATTCGTTTTCTAAGACTATCTACTAAACTGATTTCACTAAAATTAATGCAAACTTGGGCTAAATAATTGAAGGATGATCGCATCCATGTTGTAATAACAATTAAAGCGGATATGCGGTATAATCGTTCTGTAGCTGAAGTATTAATTCCTAAGATTAAAATATCAAACCACTCAATTCCTGTTTGCACAGGTGCACTTCCAGAAGTAGTTAAGCTTTGCAAAAATACCAATAAAAATCCCAAACCGAAGCCTTCAAAACTTGCTGCTAAAATTGAAAATATTAAGGCTAAAATTGCCACAAGTCGAAAGTGTTTAAATTCTTGTAAAATTAAACGATTACTTTGCCAAAAATTTGTAGCTTTGAATATTTTCCAGATTGATGGTATAAATTTTGCAACCATAAAAGATGATATTTTTCAGTATTAACTAGGTAAGAATTATTGATAATTCTATATGAGTTGGATTTTTGTAGAAGTTTCCTGATTTTATTCCTATCTGACAAATCATCAACCAAGAATAATGCTCACATTCAGAAATTATTATCATCATTAAGCTTGATCTTGAGGACAGATATGAGATTAAATAGATCATTCATGATCAAAAATATCAAACCAGGAAACATTCCATCTTTTCAGATTTCTAGGATGTGATGTTCTTTATTTAACTGCTTCCTCTGTTTTTCTAAAATTAAAAGAATTGCATCTTCTAAAGGTAAATGCTGATATCCTATTAAGCGCATTCTATATTGCAATACATTAACTAAAATAAAGTATTTTTCTAGACAGTATTGAGTTATACGAATAATATGCAAATCACTCATTTCAACTGAGGGATTATTTCTAAACGTAATATTCCGCACCAACTGACGTTTTTCACCAATATACCAGTGATAATCAAATAGGAAATTGGGAGAAGATATTCGCATCAAGATTAATCCTGGTAATAAAAATGGACTCATCAAAAAGACTAAAAATAAAGCTAAAGTCCAATCTATGATTCTAGTTAACTTTGTGAAAATTCGATTACCTGTTTGTGGTAACTTTTGATAACTAGGAATATTCACAAATATAGGTTTATTAGCCTCCTCACAAGCATCGGCCCAAATTTTGATCACAGTAGCACCGATTTTTGGATCTATACTTACTAAACTAATAGGAGAATGTTTTAAACATTCTATGAGGGACTGTTTATTCTCTAGTGAAGCTAAATATGGCTGTGAAAATGTTTGAGAATTTTTCACTAATAACTTGCCCATACGCCATTGTAGGTGACAGGATAGGAAACTAAAATGTTCAGATTCGTTGGTGAGAATAGAGTTATGATCGTGACTAGAAATGAAAGATGTTTGCATATATATTATTCGTGATAAAGTGGCTAAAAATTCACTCAGATAACTAGCAATCCCACAAATTTACTATTTAGTGATAACAGGATTAATTGTCATCACTGGAATAATTTGGATAAAATCTTCAATTATGAAACTCACCCCAACATACCCAAGTTTTCAGGACATTATAAATTGATGTTAGAAGTAGGGTATCTTATTGCGTAACTATGAACCTGTTTTCCTAAATGTTGTGGCGTTTCAATTTCTAGAATATAAGAATATCAAGGAATGGATCATTAATAAGCAACTTCTTTATTGATTCTTTAAATAAAGATTACTTTTTTATGTAAGCGATTAAGGTTTAATAAAATGAATGGTTTGTAACTAAATAAAAATAATGAATGTTTTATGTTTTTGAGTTAATAGTAATTCTGTATGGCACAATACCCCCTATGGTCTGTAAGAGCTACCTTGTACACAGAAGTTTAATCAAGTTGCCTCTTATAGTTTTTGTGCTTCCTAACCCCCAATTCTGGGGGAATAAGAATTTCAAAGTCCCCCTAATTTGGTGAATTAGGGGGCTAAATTAGCACAAAAGGGAAGACAGATAGGACTTGTGTATAGACCGTAGCTTGTAAAGAGGGAAGGTAAAGCTGGGGGATAAATGTATTCTATTTAGTTGAATATGGAGCAACATTCTAGTTTACTCTTCCCGTACTTGTTGCAGAGCTAATTGTTTTGGTTTGACATAGGGTACATAAGTGCTATCAGATGGAGATGCACCATTAGCAACAACACCAATTAAATTTAATTTGCTCAACATTTTTGTGGCTTGATTTAGTTGGGTACGGGTGACTTTACCTATGCTGGCCATCATCACCACACTGCGACAAGATGATGCTGTGAGCATAGCATCTACCAACCCCAGAACTGAGGAGGCATCTATGAGGACTAAATCATAGTTTTGTTCAAATGAAGCCATCAATTCTATCATGCGGGGAGAGCTCAAAAGATGTGCAGGGTCTGGAGGTATCGGTCCGGCGGTCAAAATATCAATATAAGATGAGCCAGAGTAGGGAACACTAATTTGATTGGGGATGATGACTTCACTTTCTAATAAAGTTGAAAGTCCCTGTTCATTAGGTAAATTTAGCTGTTTGTGCAGATTGGGATTACGTAAATTAGCATCAATTAATAAGACCTTTTTATGCAAGCGAGCCGCACTCATGGCTAAACCTAATGCTAATGCTGATTTACTATCATCTGGTAAGGCCGATGTCACCATTAGGGATCTTAAATCGGAAACATTATTGAGTAGTTCAATATTTTTGTAAATCAGATCCAATGATTCCCAACGGGGTGGAGATTGTAATACTTGAATTGTCCAAGGTGCCAGCACTTCTGGTTTACCAAAGGGCAATTTAATTATTGATTCTCTAGGTTTAGCTGGAGGTAATTTAGGAGTTGTTCCTAATAATGGTAGGGCTGCTTGTTTTTCTAATTCCGCAGTGGTATGTACAGCATCATCAGAGGCTTCCCGAATAAAGGCAGCTATTCCTCCTAACATTAAACCAATGACTCCACCTAATAATAGATTTTGTCTCATATTCGGTCCAGTTTGCACACCGTCTTGAGGTGGTTCTACTACTTCCCAATTAAATCCACCTTTAGAAAGTTCCTGGCGTAGTTTTTGTTCTGCTCTTAATAATTGTTCTAGTCTTTCTCGGCTAAATTGCAATTGTGGTAAGATGCGATTGTAATAAGCTAACAGAGAAGGAAATCGCTTCAAATCAGCTTGTAGTTGTCGCTCTTTGGCGGCTAAAGTTTGATCGCGGGCACTTAATGAAACTATAGTAGTTTGGGTTTCTACTAACTGCTCGGTAAGAGTAAGATCAATTTGTCCTAGTTGTCCTTGTTCTAAAAGATTATCTCTAGAACTAAAACCAGAGTTGCTTCCTTCTCCTAAAGTTCTGGTAACTTCTTTTTGTAAAAGTTGTTTTTGACTTTGTAATTGTTCCGTCAATTTTTGCACACTGGGAGTATCATCTGTAAAGCGTAAACGTTCCTGGGCTAAAGCTAGTTCGGTTTTTTGAATTTCATTAAGTAAACCTTGATAGCGGGTAGATTGACTTAAACGAGAAGAAACTAAGGCATTTTGTGGAGAACGGTTAAGTTGAAGTTGCAAAGATTTTTGCTTTGCTAAAGCTTCTTCATAAAGAGAACGAGTTGTTTGTCGTTCCTGTTGGACTGTATTTAAAGATGTCTCTAGAGTTCGGGCTTGAGTTTCTGGGTCAATTAAATTCTGATTTCTCCGAAACCGTTGGAGATTTGCTTCTGAAGCTGTAACTTCATCGGTAGCTTTTCTTAATTGATCTCTAATAACTTGTAGACCTTTTTGCAAGCGGGAATCTTGTTGTTGTTTATTGTATTCTAAATAAACTTCCTCAATGGTATTAAGAACTTTTTTTGTTTTGATGGGATCGTTATCGCTATAATCTACTTGGAAGATTTTTGTAACTACATTATCCTCTGGAGTTTTAATTTGTGTCAAAACTAAGGAACGTTTTAAATTGGCTACGGTAAAATCTGGATATTCAGCTTTGAGTTTATCAACAACTTTTTGCAGTAGCCCAGAACTCTGCATTAAATTTAATTGAGTGGCCGTGTCTATCTGGACGGTGCTATCAGTAAATTGACTTTCGCCATTATTACCCTCTTGTTTACCTTGATAGTTAGGTTCTACTAACAATTGCATGGTGCTTTTGAAACTGGGTGGTGTTTTTAATGTGAGGATACCAGCGATCGCTGTAGAACTGAGAAATACTAACAATAACCAGGGAAATCGCCGCAGCATGACGGCAAACATTTGCCCATAACCAGCTTCTGGTTCGGATGAGGGATTTATTTGGGGATTGAGAGTTGCTTGAACCACTTTTATTATCCTTATCTGCGATACACTATGCAAGCACCTAAAAATCATTTCAATCAGCGATGCACACCATTAATAACGCAGTCTGAAATACGGAAGTTGACGAGTTGAGGAGTTGAGAATTTGAGACTCCTGTCTCCTACCTTAATTAAGTTGCCATTTGCCAGTAGTATGATCAATAATTTGCTCAACCTTACTGAAAAATGACTGTTCTGAGAAATTGCTAATGGCATGATTACGAATGGTTTGGTAATCCCAAGCTATTTCTCCAGCTTCTAGTAATGCTGTTTGTAAAGAGCAGGGTGTTTGTCTTTTAAAAAATACACCTGTTTTCCCTGGTATTTGAGTATCTAATACTCCTCCTGCTCCATAGGCAATTACTGGTGTACCACTAGCGTTAGCCTCGACTGGAACTAATCCATAATCTTCTAAGGCCGCCACAATAATTGATTTGGCTTTAGAGAATAAATTTTTACGTTCTTTATCACTAACATGACCTAAAAATTGGACGTTGGGTAATGCCTGGGCTTTTAATCTTTCTTGTTCTGGTCCATCACCTGATATTAATAAATTCCAGCCAAGCCAATTAAAAGCTTCGACTATTATATCAAGACGTTTATAACTTATCATCCGCGCCGATGCCAAGTAGTATTCTTCTTTAGTATCAGAAAAAACAAAGTTGTTGGTATCAATTGGATAGTTAATAACCAGGGCTTGTTTATGATAAATATTTTGAATTCTTCGGGCAACAATGCTAGAGTTGGCAATGTACAAATCTGGTTCTTGAGCGTATTTTAGGTCTACATTCCGCATCATTTGAAATACTTTTTCAATCAATGGGGCAAAGTATCTATAATCTCCGTATTCCCGTAAATAAGTTTCTGTATCCCATAAAAACCGGGTAACATTATGACAAAAACAAATATGTTTAGTTTGGTTTTTTTTCCGTACTGCTTTAGCAAAACTGGTGCTACTACTAATAATTAGATCATAATCTTGGAGATCCAAGGTGCGAAAGGCAGGAAAATATAGGGGGGCTAACATCCGAAAATATTTTGTTGCACCGGGAATTTTTTGTAAAAATGTGGTATTAATAATTCTATCACCGAAATCTATAGTTTTTTGGGGATCATATAATGAGGTAAAAATATCGGCTTGAGGATAGCGTTTACACAATAATTCAAATACGCGTTCTGCTCCTCCGCGCTGGGTTAAGTAATCATGGACGAGGGCAATTTTCATACTGGATTCCCTATAATTTAGTAGTTGAGGATTGTGGATGGGGCTTAATTTTATGCTCCATAGCACAGTAAGGGTAAAGCATTCAGACAGAAAATCAGTGGTTTCTGTAAGGTCTAGAACACTACAACTTTTTATGAATTACTGGATTTACACAAAACGGAATTAAAGTAGGGGTAATTCATGAATCACCCCTACTCACTATTTATTTATAAGATAAAACCAGAAGTTGGGGATATTTATTGCTTACAACTAATTTAGGATGGTTATATGTTAGTTCAGAGGTTAAATGAAAATATCAGGAAACCTCTGAATTATCTTGTTACTGAATTGAAAGCTATTGTGTCAGGACTAAGGTTTTGGCAGGGGGAAAATAAACTGCTTGTTCTGCCCGTAATTTATCGCACAGTCTACCTGCTGGTAATTCCACATCATCATAGGTGAGGACTTGATCTTTGGGAATATCCCGTTTTAGGCGGCATCCTTCTGCTAGACCCATGGGTAAGAGGTTTTGTTGTTGAACTATGGGGGAGTTTTCACATTGTCCATAGGTCATGTAATAACCAATACCATCTAGGATGTCTCCAGCTTGGAGGTCAATTTTGGCAGTAGTAACTACATCCACCACTGGCCCGGCGATGGGTGTAAGGACAGCATCATGGAAGAGGACTGCGCGGGCGACGGAGAGGGGAACTTCAAAATGACAGAGGTGATAGGGGGTGTAGAAACTGTAGAGAGGTCCTTCACCTAGTTTATACAGGTTGAGATAGTGCCGTTGTTTGGGGTCTTCGTGGGTGGCAAAAACAAATACTCCTGGTCCTGGTTTAGTACCAACAACGTAATCAACGATACCGCCTAATTCCTGGAGTTGGTCAATGTCATACATTTTGGTCATTTCATCTACATGACCTGTGTGGTCATAGCCCAACATTCCCCGCTTGGCGACTTTCATACCCGTACCGTTGGCAACTATAGCTTGCTCGAAGGAAATTTTTGTACCATCGGCAAAGCTTGTCACCATGGCGGGATTTTGTCCCCAGCGTTGGGCAAAACCTGCTTGGGTGGTGGGGTTGCGGTAGGGGTCCTGTAAACCTTTGATGTTGCCACATAGGAGGGGTTTTAAACCGATGCTTTTGACAAAGCGGTACAGGTTCATTTCTACTCCCGGTTGGTCGCCGTCACAGGCGGTAAGGATGACTCCAGCCCGGTCTGCATGAACTTTGAGGATGGGGCCAATGGTGCCATCGAGTTCGGCATTCATTAAGATGATATGCTTTTGATGAGCGATCGCACACATCACTAAATGAGCGGCGTATTCAATTGTACCTGTAACTTCGATGATTGCATCTATACCTTCGGCTTGGCATAGCAACATGGCAGCTTCGCTGATTGCATATTTGCCTTGATTAATGGCATCTTCTAAATCACCTAAATTATCAACGACATTAATTTCCTCAATTCCTGCTTCTAAATAAGCTCGTTTGGCTGTATCAAGGTGGCGGTTAGCGATCGCCACCAACTCCATTCCAGGCACAGAATTAATGATTTGATTGGCAATACCTCGACCCATAAAACCAGCACCAATCATGGCTACTTTTACAGGTTTACCTAATGCTGCCCGTGCTTCTAAAGCTTTATCTACAATGATCATAATTAAACTCCGATTAAAATAGATTCTAGTAAAGGCCAATTGCGATCTTTATCAGAAATTTCTGTGACATTCATCGGCCAGGAAATTTCTAACATCGGATCGTCATAACGCAAACCCCGTTCATATCCTGGTGTATAAAATTCACCCACTTGATAAACAACTTCTGCACCATCGCTTAACGCTTGATAACCATGGGCAAACATTTCTGGTACATATAAAGCGCGACGATTTTGAGCAGTTAGTTCTACACCAATATGGGATAAATAAGTGGGAGATTCAGGACGCATATCAATAATTACGTCATAAATAGCTCCTTGAGTGCAGCGAATTAATTTTGTTTCGGCAGCGGGGAGAATTTGATAGTGCATTCCCCGCAATGTACCTTTTTGATGATTAAAAGATAGGTTACATTGGGCAACCGTTGGTTTTAAGCCATGAGATAAAAATTCATCCGCGCAGAAAGTCCGAGCAAAAAAACCGCGAGTATCAGGCTTTTCTTCTAGGTCAATAATGAAAGCACCAGCAAGTTTAGTAGCGGTAAAAATCATGGCTAATCATCCTATTTAAAGTTGCTAATTGTGAGAGAAAATAGGGAACATTAATAGATTCAGATTTGGAGAATTGCGGGATGTTTCTTATATTCCAGGGAAAGTCTCTACAAGGGTTTTACATGATCTCCAAAATCAGATTTTTGGTGTGACACTTGCATAACTCCTGGATAAATCAGGTTTAGGATTGGTATTATCCCAAAAATGACTACAAAGTTCTGGATGTTTGCGAGCGATATAACTATAGGCAAAAAATAATGTTGAACGCTCTTGAGTGCGGAGAGTACCATGATGTAAAAGTCTTCTTGTATCAACAATAATCACTGTACCAGCAGGACCAGGACAAGATCTCCAAACTGATTTGGGGATAATCTGATTTAGTGTTTCATCGTTTATTCCTCCTGAAGTATGAATTTTAGATTTAATTCGATAATAATTAGGATGATAAACAGCAGTATAAGACAAGGGAATATATTCAAATGGACCATGTTTTACTTCTACATCATTAAGATAAACAATAATTTTAATAAATCGTCTATCTTCTATATCCCGATGCCATAGTAATGTGGCGAACTGATTATTACTGGGAAAATCTTTGCGTAAATGTACACCCTGATAGGCAACAGGAAGACCAATATAATTTTCGATAATCTTGAGTAATCTTGTTTCTTTTCCCCAATTAGAAAATTCTGGTAAGTCTGTAACTGTGTAAATTTTTGGTGGATTTGGTAATGAATCATTATCGTGATCTTTTACCAAATCTGGTAATAGATAATCAGCAGCATTCAGCATTGTGGCAGTAGAACTAAAACCTAAATCTGTGAGGTTGGTGATATAAATACAATCACGTCTAAGGGCATTAAGAATTAAGCGATCGCTTGCTGCTAATTTAGGTAAATTTTTCCTATGCTTAATCAATTCCTGTCTGTATTTTAGTTCGTAACCTAATGTTGAGGTTAGAGCTTTAATTTTATTGATCATGATATTTACTTTTCCTTATTAGTTATTGATTCTTGGTGCGGCTACTACGTACTTGAGAAGTTCTACTTTCTAGCGCTTCCTGTTGTGCTACCGCACTTTCTAAAGCTGATACACCCACTAAACCCAAATAAGGAATTAAGGTAGTTACAGCGATAATTGGCCATCTTTTTAAAGCACCAAAGAAAACTCGCCAGTTATTTTCATAAAAATGCTGACGTACTAACTGATGACAAAAGGCTTTGGAGTAGCCAATTTCTATTAATTTAATATTCACCTGTGGCGAATAAGTGTATTGCATTTGCAGTAATAATTTAGGTTTTAGCATCCAGTGGCTAGTCCCAAAAGCATTTTCTAAATAAGCCTCTTTACTAATTTTAACACTACCATAAAAAGCACAAAAAGCTGTTAAATAAACTTGGTAGTCTAAATTTTTTACCCCATCTGGCCATCTTTTTAGTGCAGACTGGGCTAATTCTGTTTTGTAAACTTCAGCAGACATTAACTGTATACCAGAGCGATTTTCCTGGATACATTTTTCAAATACTGCTTTACCATTGATTTCTGTTTTTCCTGTGGCATTTTTATAACAGCGATCATATAATAACTCGTTGGTTACTTCATGGCGACAGGAAAAATTTAAAATTAGTAGTGATAAATCTGGCTCTTGTATCAAAGTTTTGATAATATAATCTATAGTTTGATCACCAATTCTATCATCATCACTAATTGTCCAAACATACTTTGTTTTTGCTGCATTAATACAGTAAGCAATATTTCTCATCACCCCAACATTTTCAGGATTTTTATTGTTATGAAAAGTTACATTTGATAATAGTAATTGCCATTTTTTAATGATTTTTTGAGTATCGTCTTTAGAACAGTTATCAGAAACAATGATTTCACATTCTGACTCAAAACCTTTAATTGCTTTTGCTAACCAATCAAGTTGTTTATCTAGTAATTTCGCACGATTATAGGTAGGAATAGCAATGGTGAGTAATTTGTTCATGTCTTTATATTCTTCCTTGTATCTGAGATTGAGTACGAACTAGGATTTTGACCTTAATTATCCTTATCTAGTAGTTAATTAACCTCTGAGGAAAGGTCTGCTTTAGGAAAAGTATCATCCCAATATTGTGTACATAGTCCTGGGCGTTTGGGAGGATTAGCTGTATAGGCAAAAAATAAAGTTGATCTTTCTTTTGTCCTCACAGTTCCATGATGTAAAAGCCGATTTGTATCAGCAATAATCACCGTACCTGATGAACCAGTGCAAGATTTCCAAACAGATTTAGGGATAATTTTATGAAGACTTTCATCATCAATACCTTGATTGTAAATTTTCTGGTAAAGACGATAAAAATTTATTCCTGAAGTAAATGCTGGTGGCACATATTCAAATGGTCCTTGTTCTTTGTCTACATCATTTAAGTAAATGATAATTTTGACAATGCGGCGGTCTTCTGAATCTCGATGCCACATCATGGTTTTGAATTGATTTTTATTAATAAAATCTTTGCGAATTTGCACACCATGATAAGCAACAGGAAGACCAATATAATTTTCGAGAATGTTTAATAATCTCGACTCATTACCCCAATTCAAGAACTCATTTAGGTGTGTAACATTGAATATTTCTGGGTGATTTTGTCCTGAAGGATCGTAATTAGCTTTGCCCATCTTTGGCAAAAAACTATGGGCAGAATTAAGTAAGACTGAAGTGGAAGGTAGCCCTAAATCGGAAAGATTAGTAATACAAATTCCATCTTTTTTGAGAGATTCAGCAATCATCTTATCTTTGCCTTCTAGAGTAGGTAAATAATTATGATGATGCCAAAGTTTGAGATGATATTCTAACTCCTCTTTTAAGAGAGAGATTTTTGCTATTGCAGTGTTCAGCATAATTAATCTTTATGAGTTATTGAAGCAAAGTAGAAGAATACTGTAGTGATGACTTTAGTTATCAAATGAGGAATAAATTCCTTTACATGAGGAATAAATTCCTCACTACAATTTAGATGATGATTTTTAGAGTTTATTCCAGAAGAAATCCTGATCAATTTGTTCTGTACGAATTAAATATTCCAGCTGTTTGAGACGGGTGAATCCTCTAAACAAGAAGGTATCTTCAGTCATGTCAATTTGTTTGAATAAACTAAATAATTGTTCTGCCCCTCTCTCGGCATTCCAATCACACTTAAATCCCGGTAAAATACTATTGATTTTTGCAAAGGATACGCGATAGCTGCGATTATCTGAACCGTTATTACCAAAGGATAATTTACAACCAGGAAAAACCTCGGCGACAATTTCTGCTATTTCTTTAACTCGATAGTTATTCCCAGTATCACCTACGTTAAAGATTTGATTGTGAATTACATCTCTAGGTGCTTCTAATGCACAAATAATGGCTTTGCAAATATCTAAAGCGTGAACCAATGGCCGCCAAGGTGTACCATCACTGGTCATTTTAATTTCTTTGGTTGTCCAAGCTAACCCGGCTAAGTTATTTAAAACAATATCAAATCGCATTCTGGGGGAAGCACCAAAAGCGGTGGCATTTCGCATAAAAGTAGGGGAGAAATCATCATCAGCTAATGGTTGAATATCTCTTTCTACTAAGGTTTTACATTCGGCGTAAGCTGTTTGAGGATTTACTGGAGATTCTTCTGTCACATCGCTTTCACTAGCCACGCCATAAACACTACAGGAGGACATATAAACAAAGCGCCGAACTCCCATTGTTTTTGCTAAATTGGCTAGACGAACTGAACCTAAATGATTAATATCATAGGTAATATTAGGTGATAATTGTCCTGTGGGATCGTTAGATAATTCTGCCATGTGAACTATTGAATCCACACCTTCTAAGTCTTGAGGATTAATATCACGAATGTCTTTATTCAGGGTTTTAGCTGTTAGTTCTGTGCCGTTATATAGCCAACCAACTTTATAAAAACCTGTATCTACTCCGATAACTTCATGGCCTCTTTGCATTAATAAGGTAGGCAATAAAGAACCAAGATAACCTTCTGTACCGGTGACTAATATTTTCATGAGGTTTAAAATTTTTGATGTGGGAAATTAACTTGTTTGTTGAAGAGTTGCTAGAGAACAAGATTGTCAGATAGAAGATGATTTGCTTACGCTAGTAAGCTGTGTAAATGTGTGGGTTCTGGGATTTTTTCTACTATGGCTTTACCAATTTCTAAGGAAGAAGTTGCCGCCGGTGAGGGTGCATTGCAAACATGAATGGAGTTCTCACCTGAAATGATTAAAAAGTCATCTACTAGAGAACCATTATTCATTAATGCTTGGGCGCGGACTCCTGCATGGGTAGGAATTATATCTTCTGCTTTTACTTCGGGAATTAGTGTTTGCAAACTTCTGACAAAAGCAGCTTTACTAAAGGAACGAATTATTTCTTGAATCCCTTCGTCAGCGTGTTTGGCCGCTAGTTTCCAAAAGCCTGGATAAGTGATGACTTCGGCAAAATCTCCCAGGTCAAAATCGGTTTTTTTGTATCCTTCACGTTTGAGACTGAGAACTGCATTTGGTCCAGCGTGGACGCTGTTATCAATCATGCGGGTGAAATGAACGCCGAGAAAGGGGAAATCCGGGTTAGGAACTGGATAAATGAGAGTTTTGACCAGATAGCGCTTTTCGGGGGTGAGTTCGTAATATTCGCCGCGAAAGGGAACGATTTTTGCACCGGGGTTAGCCTTACCTAATTTTGCAATGCGATCGCTATGCAATCCGGCACAATTGATCACAAATCGAGTTTCAAAACTGCCATTGTTAGTTTCTAATATCTGATTTTTACCACTGCAACGAATTTGTAAAACTTGGGTATTAAGGCGTAAATCTCCCCCCTGGTTACGAGTTATTTCGGCGTATTTTAAACAAACTTGTTTGTAATTAACTATCCCCGTGTTAAATACCCGAATTCCGCTCACACAACTCACATGAGGCTCAATTTCTTTGATTTCTTCGGGACTAATTCTTTTAACGGGAATACCGTTTTCTAAACCTCTTGTGTAAAGATTTTCTAGCCGTGGTAATTCTTGTTTATTAATAGCAACAATGACTTTACCACAAATCTCATGATCAATACCATGATCTTGACAAAATTTGACCATGGAACGGCTACCATCACGGCAAAATTTAGCTTTAAAGCTTCCTGGTTTATAGTAAATACCAGAATGAATTACACCGCTATTATTACCAGTTTGATGAAATGCCCATTGACTCTCTTTTTCTAACACTAAAATTCTCGCATCTGGATAACGCTCTCCTAATGTCATGGCGGTAGAAAGTCCAACTATACCACCACCAATAATCGCAAAATCATACATTATTAATCTTTCCTTAGTCGTAAGTATTCAGCTATAGCAATCCCAATCATCTACCCATCTCTCCAATTTCTGCTGATTAATTTGTAATTTATGAACACAATTAATAAAAGAAGTTGGGGATGTGATCACCTCACCTGAATTGTTGTCCCTAATAGACAGATGGTGGTAATGAAATGTGCATAACCACTAAACTCTTGGTAGGGACAATTCATGAATTATTTCTACATCTTTTTCACCAGAGGTCTAATATCTAAAATTAAAAATTCCTATTACCAAACTTGCCAAGGTGCTTTACCACTTTGCCAAAGTTCCTCTAGATAGTTTTTATCTCTTAATGTGTCCATTGGTTGCCAAAAACCATCATGTTTATAGGCCGATAATTCTGCTAAATCAGCTAACTTTTCTAATGGTTCTTTCTCCCACACTGTTGAACTATCCGCAATAAAATCAATTACTTGTGGTTCTAGAACAAAATAACCACCATTAATCCAAGCACCATCACCTTCAGGTTTTTCTTTAAAACTGGCAATTTTTGTCTGTTCATTTCCTAAAGAAATCACCCCAAATCTTCCTGCTGGTTGAACTGCACTGAGTGTTGCTAATGTGTTTTGTTGTTTGTGAAATTTAATTAATTCTGTAATATTAATATTACTGACACCATCACCATAGGTAAAGCAAAAAGTTTCATTACCAATATGTTCACGCACTTGTTTTAAACGTCCGCCAGTCATGGTATTATCACCTGTATTTACTAAGGTGACTCGCCAAGGTTCTGCATATCCAGAATGGACATTCATTTGATTAAATCGCATATCAAATGTCACGTCTGACATACGTAAGAAATAATTAGCAAAGTATTCTTTAATGATGTACCCTTTATAGCCGCAACAAATGATAAAATCATTGATGCCATGAGCAGAATAAATCTTCATGATGTGCCAGAGAATTGGTTTACCACCAACCTCTACCATCGGTTTGGGTCTAATGCTGGTTTCTTCGCTTAACCTTGTACCTAAACCGCCAGCTAAAATTACCGCTTTCATATAATTACCTCAAAGATGATCAGGTGTTTGCTATTATGAAGATAATCAAGAAAAGGCACCATGATATCTGAGTGGTTTAATGACGATTTTTTCTCAATTTTTATGGTAGATAATCATAATGTAGCTAGAATTTTTTCTTAAAGGATAAAGAAAAAGTAAATTAAGATATTTTATCTGTAAAATGTTTTTAACGAAGACAACCAGATAGGAGATTTTTTCCTAATGGGGATGAATCTCCTTTCTACAAACTTCTCCCGTGTTTATTTCCATTATAATAAGACTCGGGGAAATGCAAATGTATTCCTAGGAGATGCTACGCTAACAAAAATCAAATAGGAATCCTATGTCACCTCAATTCTTCTTTCCTGCTAAAGTTGATTTAGGTAAAACAGTATCACATTTTTTAGCGACAATAATACACATATTGCTGAGGGCTTGTTGATAATTATCCATATCCTCTTGTTCTAGAGAAACTTTGGCGGCTATTTGTAAGTCTGCAACCGCTTGGACGTGATTCTTGTCAGATCCATTTTCTCCATATTGTGATAGCTCATAGTGAACCATAGCCCGCTTTAAATACACTTTAGCTAGTCGGGGATTAATTTTTAAGGCCTCGTTAAAATCAGAAATTGCTTGTTGATATTCTTTTAAGTAATGAGCACTATATTGAGCAATTTGATATCGAACTAAACCTCTTTGAAAATAAGCCTCTACTTTGGATGAATTTAGTTTAATTGCTTGTGTAAAATCGCCAATTGATTTTTCGTATTCCTGAAGAGAATTATTGACATATCTGGTAATTTCAAATCTCACAATGCCTCTTCTGATATAGGCTTCAGCATCATTTTTATCTATATTAATAGCAGTATTAAAATCGGCGATCGCTTGTTTATATTCCCTATCAGGATCGCTGCTATAATCTGCCAACATATAATAAACATTACCGCGATTTACATAAGCTTTAACTTCTTGAGGATTCAATTTCAAAGCTTGGTTATAACTAGCTAATGCACCTTCATAATCATTCAAATTAAAGCGAGCATTACCCAAATTTACATAACCTTTTGCATATTGGGGATTTTTTTTCACAGCTTGAGCAAAATTGGCAACAGCTTGTTGATAATCTTGCTGTTGATAAGCAAGATCACCCCGGTGATAGTAATCCATAAACGACAGATTTGAATGTTGAGAGGAAGGATTATCTGTCTGTGAGAGCAAACTTTGTTGAGTATAGGGATTTTGGGAAACAAAGGGACGAGTAAACTTCACCATCAGATCCAAATAGCCTAAAATACCCAAACCTATCACACTAAAAATCACACCATATATCTTGGGGTTGAGCTTATTAGCAGAAGGTAGAGACGAAAGGGACTGACTAGATGATGATTGCCAATTGTATACAGGAGAATATGCTGGTTGGGTAATAGAGGTATGACGACGTTTTGATTTGCGTCGGGGTTGGAGATGTTGTTTAGAAGCGATCGCCCCTAAAGAGGGAAACGGATCTCTACCACCTAATTTTTTTGCCCGTTCACACCAAGGGCACTTCTGCAAATGATTGTGATACAGATGTTGAGGATTAGCATCACAAGTCACCAAACTCTCTTCCGCCATCTTTAGGGACGAAGACCAAGTTTGAGCATTAGGGCGCAACTTTGGATTATTATGACCATCTTCAAAACAACGCACAAACAAATCCTGTAATTGGGGATGCAGCAAATCCCAACTCGGAGAAATGGGCGTTGGTAAATAGGGTACTTGTTTCTTTTGACTATAGGTAAAATGGCCAGCCAAGATCCGCGCTTGATACGGGGGAGGTTCAACACCACCCTGAAATATTCCCGAAAATGGGTGAGTACCTTCCATTAACAGCTGGAAGATCAGCACAGCTAACCCAAACAGATCATGATAGCTATCCCGATCATAATCGGCAAAGATCTTATTCTGTAATTCAGGGGGAGTATACTCAGCCTTACCCACAACACAACGATAAACAATATTTTGGGCTGGCTCAGGAACTTGAAAAGAATCCGTATCTACCAATGTCACCAAAGCCGTATCACTCACCAGGATATTCGACTCATTCACATCACCAATACAATATTGGCTGGCGTGCAAAGCTGCAACAGCAGATGCTAAATTGCGAGCAGTACGCAGTAAATATTGATAATTGAATAATGGGCAATGTTGTCGGCGCACCCCCGGATTATAAAAATCCATGATCGGCCGCATGCCCCGAATTCTTGGCATGATAAAGCCAACAATCTCACCACTACCATCTACCGCCTCTAACAACTCCTGTGGCCAAGCAATAGAAATATGTCCTAAACTAGCCGTAGGATTAACAGGAGGATTGGCAAGCATTGCCTGTAGTTTTTGGGCATGACTGGTAGTGGGTTGATGATAGATTTTTCCTACCAAATGTTCATCCGATGGCACTGCATAGATACAAGCTTCACCACCATGTCCCACACTGACACAGAAGTTGAGAATTTCTGGATTGGGAAGACGACGTAGTACCTGCATGGAAGAATTAAGGTAATGTAAATTAATTGACAGTTAGGGAAAAAATAAATCAAGAACCCCTATGTTCCTTATTCTTGTGTGTTTTACCCGGATCTGTAAAACAGAGGTGTACGGATGAGGATGAATCATGAATTGCCAAATGCGGCTAGAACCAAAGTCAAATCATCATCTGTACGTTGAGTAATCTTATTTGAGCTTAAAAACCTCTGTAGATGTTCTTTTGCTAATATTCTATCCTCAGCATTAGCAACAAAGTCAAACAAAGGCTGAAAGAACGGTTTGTGAGGTTCACCTACCATCATATTCAAAGCCAACATTTGCAGTCCATCTGTGAGAACACCAACATTAACAATATTTTCTCGCCATAATTTAATTTGGGCAGTCTCTACAGCACCAGGAGATGTTAAAAAGGTTGTTTCGTTGATATATTCGCCACTACTAGGAGTAGTTAGCGCTATCAGATGTCCCTTATTATTCTTACCCACAGCTACACCATCCCCAATTTGTGCCACAGCCACAATTTCTGGTGCGGCAATCATCACAATTAAGGTAGTTGCTAAATCATGGGGTTGATTTTCACCAGCATTCGCCTCCGTTTCTATAGCATTGCGGGCTACTAACATGGTATCAGTTAGCAGATAACGCAAAAAACTATCATTAGCTAGGGCATCACTGGTAATTTCTTGCATGGAAAGATGCTCTATTGCCGTTTCCACGGCAATCATTGATCCTACTTTTCCTAGTTTAGCAGAACCTGCCCCATCTGCTGCTGCTATTACCAGTACATTATTTGCCAATACCTGCCAGTGGTGAGCGTCCTGACAAAGTTGTTGGTTTTTGGCATGGCTAGTTCCACAGACGGAGGCAGCTACTATGCGCCAGTGAGAAATCTGTTTTGATGTGTTCATATAATTTGTTTTCCACAGCTAGTTCAATTTGAACATTAAGCTGTTATTTTAATTAAACAGTTCCCCAACCGATAGGCGGTAGTGCAACCTGTTCATCTACTTTAGAATGAGATACTGCTGACATACTCGCAGACAGCCAAACAAACATCTCAATAAAGTTTAAACCCTTGAGTTTGAGGGGGCTACGCACAGCAATTTGGCTTAATCTAGCCATATTCGCATTCTCTACCCCTACGGTAAAGAAGGCCACGCGCTTGTTAGATTCGTCTCCTTGCAGTCTTTGGGATGCTTGTTCAACAACATGATCTAATTCTCCCTGGGGTTCACCATCGGTAATCATAAATACCCAAGGACGATAGTAAGCAATGCCGTTGGTTCTATATTGGGATTTGCGCTCCTGAATCATATCTAAAGCTTTATGAATCCCCGATCCCATAATCGTTAACCCCTGGGCAGTAAGAATAGGGGGGTTAAACTGATCCGCAGTCACAAAATCCTGCACGATATTGACTGTACTATCGAAAGTAACAATTGCTACCTCTACCCTTCTGGACGCTAGGGAATTTTTTACCAGTTCATCCTTTAAACTTAGCAAGCCTTGATTTAAGGCTTCGATTCTTTCCCCTTGCATAGAGCCAGATGTATCTAGCAATAGCACGCATGGACAACGGGGTTCGGGATTCTCCGCAAATTCTACAACTTGATCCAGATTAAACGTATCAATCATAACGTTTTGTGTTATGTTATAATTCAAGGGTTTATTTTCCTTTTCCTCAAAGTATATAGTTTCTGATGCTAATATGGCTATTTTAAAGATTCTATGTGGGATTTTCTCTGTCTTCACTGCCATAAATTCATCATTGTTAAATCCACAACAAGGAGCCTGGTCTTTAATCTTTTTCAATATTATATTGATTTATCCGCACAAAAAATTGTAAAAATTATGAAGAATATTGGCACGTTTACTCACCTATCACCCCAGGGTTTATTAAGACAATTAAGCAATTGTTATGAAACCACCTGTTTACAAGCATTTAGTAACTCTGTATCTTGGTTGATATATATTGAACAAGGAAAAGTCATTTATGGGACTCATTCGGTAGAACCCTTTGATAGATTGGAGAGACAGATGCGTCGTCTTCACGAACAAATTCCCCTGGTAGATAATGAAGTGCGTGTACAAATGCGCTTGATGTTTGATAATGATGAACATGATAATGTACCTAGTCAACCTCCTGAATATGAAGCAATTAATTGGCTAATTAGTGAAAAACATATTCTTCCCACTCAAGCAACGTTACTAATTCAAGAATTAGTTAAAGAAGTTCTGGAATCTTTTTTGCTGATCAAAAGTGGCAATTATCAATTGACAGAAACCCCGAATAATATTACCAAAGTTTGTAAATTAGATATCAATTCTATTATAGAACAATGTCAAAATCAGTTACAGAATTGGCGATATCTAGGTAGGTATATATCTTCTCCCTATCAGCGTCCCTATTTATTGGTGAGTAGCAAGTTCCATGATAAAAGATTACCACCACTATCTGTTGATATCACTAATTGGATGAAGGGTTTTAGTTTGCGTCATCTGGCGATTATTCTTAATCAGGATGAATTGCAACTGGCCTTGAGTTTATACCCCTATATTGTCAAAGGTTCGATAGTATTACATGAACCTGATCCCCCATTCGATAAATTACCAAAAATCACGCCCCATTCTTTCCTATTTACTGAGAATAGAAGAGAGTTATTAATTGAGGATAAATTATTTATTCCCCCACCAACTACTTATATCCCCCAATCAACTTCTATCAGTTCTCCAGAAGATTTTTTGGTACAAGAGTTAGTTCCAGATAATGCTGGTACATCTGAACAAGATTTACAACCAGCAAATCTTCAAGAGTCAGTTTCATATATTGCTGATGCACCTGAACAGGATTTGCAACTAGCACCGGTTGAACCAGAAAAAATCAAAGCCAATACGAAAACTTTACAGAAAACCTATAAAATTATTTCTGTAGATGATAGTCCCACAATTCTCAAGGAAATTAGTCGTTATTTGGAAGATGAAAATTTTACTTTGGTGACTATTAATGAACCTGTGAAAGCTGTTATGTCAATTATTCGACATAGGCCTGATTTGATTTTACTTGATTTGAATATGGCAGGAATTGACGGTTATGAACTATGTCGCATTATCCGCAATAATTCGATGTTTAAAAATACTCCGATTATTTTTGTCACTAGCAATAAGGGAATTATAGATAAGGTTAAAGCGAGATTTGTCGGTGCTTCTGGTTATTTGACTAAACCTTTTACCCGTGCTGAATTACTAAAAATGATTTTCATGCACTTGGCATAATTCTAGGGACGTTCCACTGGAACGTCTCTCTGGTCTCAGCAATAGACAGCTAACTGCTAATTGGCACTTCTAGATTTAATTACCAATTTCTGAAGGTTGGATTTCCTCAATTATCGGTGTTTGTTCAGGTATAGATTCTATAGATGGAGTAGATGGTGATTTAGGCATCATAAACTGCTGCCAGGTTCTAATTTGTTCCTGTGCATCAGTATAAGCACTGCTACCACGGGGAATTGACTTGGCTGTATCAATGGCTCTTGCCACATCTGCCTCGCTTTGTGAACGTGCTATTTGTAACAGTTGTTGACTCCATTGATCAATGGCAATATTCACATCTAAGCGTAAAACATGACGATTCGATACCCGATTAGCTAATTTTATAGCTTGCACTAAAGCTTCCGGTGTACCAGCTACAGCTACTTGTTTAGCTTGTTGCCAATTCTCTTTAGCGCGAATTTGTTCTTGCCAGAGTTCTATAGCTATTTGAGCTTCACCTGATAAAGCACGTCCTGATGTAGCTATTTTTTGGGCTTGATTAATAGCATTAGCTAAATTACCACTATCAGCTAGTGCCTTAGCTTGGTCTAGATATGGTTGATCCTGAATGCGCTCAATTTTTGCTGTCCAGAGTCTAATTTTTTTTCTAGCTTCTGAATATAATGCTCGTCCAGAACGAATTTGACTAGCTTGTGCGATCGCTGTTTGCAGAGAACTAATATCATCATTAACAGCAATTTGTTCAGCCCTTTCTAAATATGGTCTATCTTCAATTGTCTCCACTTGATCACGCCAACGTCCTATTTCTTGACGCGCTTCCGTGCCCCGAGGATTATTACCAGGAATTAGTTGCACTTCCGAAATAGCTGCTGTTAAATCACTTATCGTTCCTTGACTAGCTAAACTTCGGGCTTTTTCTAATCGAGAAACATCTTCAATTTCCAATTGCCATCGAGCGATTAATGTTTGTGCTTCATTATAAACATCTCTAGAAGCATCTATTTGTTGAGCTTGGGAAATAGCAGTTTCTAACCCAGCAATAGTACCGATAAATGAACTTCTTTTAGCTTCACCCAGAACTATAAAATCATCAACTTCTGCCTGTAGTTCAGGAATGGGGGGAATTTGGCGAGCAATTTCTAATGCTGTATCTGCATTTTTATCATTCATTTTCTCCTGCGCCAATATCAGCATTTTTCGAGCAAATCCTGATATTAACTCCTGAGCTTTTTGATATAAATAACTTTCTGGTTTAATCCCTTCAGCTAATTTAATAGCTTTGACTAAATTATCTACATTGCGACTTTTGGCTAAGGATTCAGCCTTATAAAGTTTATCGCCATCTTCTCTAGCGGTGACAATAATATTATTTAATTCATCATATTTTGTACTCGCCCAATATTTATTGTTTACCCGCAGTAATTTAGCGGTGAGCATAAAAGCAGATTGCCAATGGCGCTGTCGTAATTCCTGTTCTGCTTCTTGATAAATCCCTTCTGCCTTGGACCAAATTGTTTGCCATTTTTCAATTTGTGCTGCTACTAATTCCCTGACCTTCACATCAGAGGGTATCTTCCCAGCTGTAGCGATCGCTTCCTCCAAATTCCCTGCTTGGAAACTCTCATCAGCTAGTTTTAAAATATCCCGTGACCATTCCTCCAACAAACGATTAATTTCGCCCCGTAGAGGGTGATTTTCCGGGAGTTGTTTCACCAGATCGATCGCTTGCAACAAATCATTAATTGTTTGCTTAGAAGCCGCCAACTGAGCGCAATGTAACCGTACTGAAGCACTAGCCAAAGGCCAAAAAATCTGGGGACAATTAGGGGCAGATGGCAACTTAAACAATATAGATATTGCCACTAAACCGACAGTCCCAGGAATCAAAGCCAGCATCACCGCCCAGGGAATCCAGCTTTTAGTCCAAGGGGGCATTTTCTCCATTAAAAGATTGAGATTAAAACTATTGTCCCAATCATTATCTATAGGCAAATCTACCCCATCTTGCTTTTTTGTTTTTCGTCCCGACTGAGAATTAGAACCAGTAGCGGTGGTATCAGCAGTTTGATTATTTTGAATGTAATGGGGTTGAACCCCAATTGGTTCTCCTGCGGAGTCGGAAGACCAATTATCTGGAATATCCCGATCTTTCATTGCTCACACCATAATTGAATAGAAATCACAAAAGCAGGTAGATTAATAATGGATAATCATAAGTTTTCTATCCTCACTTTCCCCGACCATAAATAGTCATACTTTTCACCACCCCCATCAATAGCATTACTTTTCTAAAAATTAGAGTGTGACTAGCTACATTCACCAGAAATTGCAGATTCCCTTTGTAAATCTACAATAAGTTGGTTCAAATCATCACTACTTGCCTGATAGACGTTCCCGCAAAATTCACAAGTTGCCTCTGCACCATTATCCTTGATAATCATGTCTTGCAGTTCCAATTCTCCCATAATTTTTAGCGCTGCCAACACCCGATCAAAAGAGCAGCCACAGTGAAAGCGCAATATCTGACTTTCAGGAAATATATTTAATCCCATGTCTCCTAACAGATCATGAAATATCTCCGTCAGTGTTTTGCCGGCTTGAAGTAATGGCGTAAACCCAGATAAAGCCGACACTCTCGATTCTAATGTCGCTACCAAGGCCTCATCTCTAGCCGCTTTAGGTAAAACTTGTATAAGTATTCCTCCCGCCGCAGTCACACCCTGTTGTCCCACAAATACACCCAAAACCAAGGCCGAAGGAGTCTGTTCGGAACTTACTAAGTAGTTGGCAACATCGTCACCTATTTCCCCAGATACCAGTTCTACTGTACTAGAGTAGGGATATCCATGGCCAATATCCCTAATTACATACAGAAAACCTCCGCCCACGGCCCCACCAACATCCAGTTTACCCTTATGATTCAGTGGCAATTCCACAGATGGATTATCAACATAGCCCCTGACTGTACCATCTAAACCCGCATCTGCCATTATACCACCTAGTGGACCATCTCCCTTAATGCGGACATTCACCCTAGAACCCGGTCGTTTCATACTCGAAGCCATTAGTAACCCGGCGGTCATTGTCCTTCCCAAGGCTGCTGTTGCTACATAGGATAGTTTATGGCGTTGTCTAGCTTCTTCTGTTAACCGAGTGCTAATTGCACCAACTACTTTAATCCCACCATCAGCCGCAGTCCCACGAATTAATTGATCTGCCATGAAAAACCTTACAATTCTTAACAAGATGACTTTTATATTCTAGGTTGTTTCGTCATTGAAAACGACACATCGAATCACCCAGACGCATAATGTATGGAAGTCAACAGTTAAGAGTCATCCGTCAACCATCAACCATTACTATGTTAGGAACATTTCAACAAAGTCAAATTCGCCTTCAAATATCCGCATCAGCCGATGCCATTCGTGATCGTATTTTGCATCCACCACAAATGCAAAAATGGTGGTTAGGTCAAACTTTCAGGGAGGAAATGCCCCTAGAGTTATTACCAGGATTTGAGTTTACCACTCAGATCGGTCCAGTTCCCATTCATCATCATGTACAAGTGGTCAAACCTAATTGTTTAAGATTATTACTAAGTGGCGGTATTGATGGCTTTCATGAATGGTACTGGGGTGAAGGCTGGATACAATCTCGCTTAGAAGGTATATCCTTATTACCCCTCAATTTAGGTCAAACTTTCGCTTTATTGAGCTTACGCCAATTCCTAGTGACAACTAAATAGGAGTAATTCATGAGTTACCTCTACTACAATTTATTACATAAATACTCCTGTTTTTACTTCTGCATACACAAGACTAATTGGTAACTAGGATACTAATAACAACACTCCTCCTGTCCCTAAAACACACATAATTCCTGTTAACCCCGCCAGGGGTTTTTTATTGATACCTGTCAACCATTGGGGGACTTTATCCGTGTAGGTGATTAATTCGGCTGTATCTATAGTAGCGATCGCCCATACCCAACCAGTGTGAAGTCCCCAGGCTATTCCTAAATTATTCCCATCTGCTAATCTGGCTAATACCAATACCATACCCATCAGCCACAGTCCTGGTAGTTGGGGTAGGGTTTCTTTTTGTTCCCATACTAAATGTAAAACAGCAAAAATTAAACTGGAAATAATTGCCGCTAACCAAATTGATAAGTTCTCTTCTAGCTTAGTTAATAAAAATCCTCGAAATATTAGTTCTTCTATTCCCCCCACAAATAAAGCCACCAGGGAAATAGTTAATAAAATAGATGGTATTAACTTGATCTTGGACTTTTCTAAATAGCACCAACCAGCACAAATTTGTCCTAAAAATACTATCCCTAGACTAAAAATACCCAAGCTAAAGCCAAGACATAAGGAAATAACCAGGGAAATTTCCCCGACTAATCCATAATCCGAGAATGATCCCAGTTTTAACCATTGAAATACCCACAGAATTAAGGGTACTAACAAGTAGAGAGACACTAACAAGGGAATTTTTTCCTCTGGTTGTAGAGATTTATGTATCCGCCACTTAAATGTAATAGCTAAAATTGCTACTAATGGCAACCAGCAACCTACCCAAACAATAAAAAAAGCCGCAACCAAAAATACTGGTGTATTCCGCAGAAACTCCAGCCAAGTCTTGGCCAATGGCTCTAAAAATGATATTGACATAGACATAAAAAACACGACTCCCTTGCCACAACAATAGATTTCTTGACCATTAATCAAGACTTTACTAGAACTTGTTACCCGTGGAAGAGGTTAAGTTGTTTTTTATGTCTAATTTTAGAGTAATTATTCAGCTAGACCTATAAGTTAGGGTCAGCTTTAGAGATAACTTAGGCCATACTAGCAAGTTACCTCTGAATAGGTGAAAAAATTTATTCTTCTTCCTCAGATTCATCAGCATCACTGTCCACTTGGCTCAGTTGCTTATCACTTTCACCAAGTTGAATTAAGTGAATATGTTTGTAACCTAATCTAATTTCAAATTCATCACCGGGTTTGAGTCCCATTGCTTTGGTGTAGGTTGCACCAATCACAATTTGACCATTTTGGTGGACACTTACCCGATATGTTGGTTCGCGGCCACGTCCATCTTTGGGAGCTTCTGGGCTGAGGGGAATGCCTCTGGCTGAGAGTAAAGCATCATAAAAGTCCGTCAGATTCACACGAACTTGGCTATTCTTAGTAACGGTGTAATAGCCACACTGCTTTGCTCTTTCTCGACGGGGTAAACTAGAAAGTTCTTTGACTTTCGCCAGTAGTGCTTTTCCTGTTAGTGGGGCGGTTGCAGTTTCAATCATTATGCTCTGATTTTCCTTAATCTTTTCAAATTGATAGGGTAGGGTGCTCAAAAATTTTCCCTGAGTTCAGTCTTGAGATTCTTAGTAAGAACTAGACTCCACAGAGTAACGTGCATCAGGGTTACGGGTGAATTTTAGCTGAGGAAGGCAGCAACCAAAATCCCTATTATAGTTATCTATAATAGGTTGTTCCGTTACAGTTGCCACAAACATTTATTTCAGTAATTTTACGGCACTTTTAACCATCATTGGCCATCAGAAATTAAGTTATTTTCTCCTTGGGCTACTGAGTATGGTATAACTTCAAGCCACCTTTATCAATCAGGTTACTCTACTCCAAAAAAAGTTGGAGAGCCAATAAATTACGAATCTTTGAGATTCAATGCTTATCTATCTTGCTTTTGAATTCTAGGTTCTCACCTGATGATCATCTTTAGCTAAAGATAGCATAGTATTTGTATGTGGTCTAACGGACATACACCCTTTTATTCTGCCAGTAGAGACATGAGTTTTCTAGTCTCTACATTACGAAAAAACAACGGAAGTGCTAACCGTGCTTATGCAGGTATTACCCAGTGATTTTGTTAGTTCGTAATTTTCTATTAAATAATAGCACGAAATAATAATAGCAAAATATTTTTTGCATTGAAAACTAAAATTTTTTCTAAATTTTGATCTAAATCCCTGGGTTTGAGGTGCTAAAAATCAATGAAAATTTTCCTGAAGCTTCCTACTGTCATGAGGATGATGTCTTAACTTTTATAAAAGTTCGTCTAATTTCGGGAAGCCTTTCGGGAGTGAAGCGCTTAAATTATTGAGTTTCTTGAGCGACTAAATCCGCTTTCCCTTGTTGACCACCATCTAATTTAAAATTCTCCTGAAAACTTTTCCTCAGATCATGTACGTCTATCTAGGGGAAGAATACATATACCACATCTATGGCTGATTTGATCGCCACTAAGAAAAATATTCACTTGCTTTAACACTTATATTCTGGGTTGATTGCTAAGGTTACTTGTGTAGGCTACTAAACAGCAACAGGTAAGAAAATTCTCCCAGATTCAAATCCACTGGGTTTAGTTCTAAAATCAAATAGGATTCCTTAGACTTGTAGGTTTGGGGGTAAACCATCAAAAACCTTTCCCCCAACTCACTCACAACTTTTGAATTCTTAACTGAGTAGTATTGATAGGAGTCTGACTATAATCATGGAAGTTATTTTCAAGATTGCGCGACAACAAGAACATTCTGGGTCTGTTTTCCAATCATACCTTTTGCAGGTAGAACCAGGTAATACTATCCTGGACTGCCTGAATCAGATTAAGTGGGAACAAGATGGAACTTTAGCATTTCGCAAAAATTGTCGCAATACAATTTGTGGTAGTTGTGCAATGCGGATTAATGGGCGCTCTGCTTTGGCTTGTAAGGAAAATGTGGGTAGTGAACTAGCTAGACTGGCAAAAATCTCATCATCTGCAAATCAGTCTCCAGGTACTCCAGAAATTATGGTTGCACCTCTGGGGAATATGCCTGTAATTAAGGACTTGGTTGTGGATATGAGTGGTTTTTGGCATAATTTACAGGCTGTTGCCCCCTATGTGAGCACAGCAGGTAGACAAGTTCCGGAAAGAGAATTTTTACAGACTCCTCAGGAGCGATCGCGCTTAGATCAAACAGGTAATTGTATTATGTGTGGTGCTTGTTATTCTGAATGTAATGCTCGTGAGGTCAATCCTGATTTTGTTGGCCCCCATGCACTGGCTAAGGCATATCGCATGATGGAAGATTCTCGTGATAGTAATACAGAAAAACGATTAGAACATTATAGTGAAGGAACTCAAGGAGTTTGGGGTTGTACCCGTTGTCTTTATTGTGATTCAGTTTGTCCTATGGAAGTCGCCCCCCTAGAACAAATTACCAAAATTAAACAGGAAATTCTGGATCGCAAAGACAAAGGTGATAGTCGTTCTATTCGTCACCGCAAGGTTCTGGTAGATTTAGTTAAACAAGGCGGTTGGATAGATGAACGACAATTTGGTATTCAAGTAGTTGGTAATTATTTCCGCGATCTTCAAGGCTTACTGAGTATTGCACCTTTGGGTTTAAGAATGTTGGCTAGAGGTAAATTTCCTCTTTCCTTTGAACCATCCGAAGGAACACAGGAAGTGCGATCGCTCATCGAATCTGTACAAAAGAGTGATTAGTCAGTTGTTAGTGGTTAGTTGTTAGTTGTTAGTTGTTAGTGGTTAGTTGGCAAAATCTTCTGCCCTTCTGCCCTTCTCTCCTGCATCCCTGTACCCCTACCTAACTTGGATCTTGACGAATATTCAATCTTCGTCCAAAGCGGTCATAAACTAAAACATCCCATTGTCCATTATTGTTATATTCAAACGCAATTCTACTACCATCAGCACTAATTGTAGGATTGCGGACTTCTCCCTGTAAATCTCCAGCTAAATTGCGTGATTGACGTACATCTTTATCATAAAGAACAATTTGTGTTCTTCCTTGACGACTAGCAGCGAAGACTATAAATTTACCATTCTCAGAAGCCCCAGGATGGGAAGCAATGGTATCAAAGGAATTTAGCCCAGGTAAATCTACCAAATTACGAGTTAATGTATCAAACATATATACATCTTGACTACCTCGGCGATCGCTCGTAAACACAATATATCTACCAGAAATTTGGGGATTTAACTCCGAAGCAGAACTATTCAGACTTCTGCCCCCTGGGTCAAATGGATAGCTAAGTAAACGGGGATAACCAAAACACCCAGTTAATAAAGTCGAACATAAAATTAAAATAATTGATAATTTGTACATTTAAGGAATGAGGGAACAGAGAAAAGGAAAAAAAGGAAGAAACCAGAAAGCACAGGCATTTAATAAACAAATTACCAATTATCAATCTTGTCAATCTTGAAATCCCGTAAATCCTGATTCTGACAAAATAATTTTTAATTGGTATTCACCCTTGTCCCATTAGGAATATCTAACTCCACAGTTGGGCCCCTATCAAGAACTTCAATATCCCATTGTCCACGACTCGAAGATTCAAAAACAACATAACGTCCATCAGGACTAATACTAGGATTTCTTACCCATCCACGAAAAGTAGGAGTGAGAATTTGTGAATTTTGGGAAGCCCGATCATAAAGTGCTACTACAGGTCTACCTTGTTCACTGGTAATGTAGCAAATATAGCGACCTGTATAGCTTAGGCTAGGACTTTCTGCGACTACTGATTGTCGGTTTAAACCCGGTGTAGGAATAAAACTTTGATTTTCTAAATCGTATAGTAATAACTGCTGATAACGAGAACGATTGGAAATAAAAGCCAAAAAACGGCCATTACCACTTATTGCCGGTTGTTCTTCAGTATATCGGCTATTGAGAGAAGTAACTCCCATAGGGATATTATCAGCAGTACAAGATATTAATAAACTCGTTAATCCAAAAATCAGGCTCCAACAAACAGACTTTTGGAGCCAGAAACCAGGTGTAAATGTTTTCACATCACTGTCCCTTACCCGCCCCAGCTTTTTTAAATGTCATCATCAAAATCAGAATTACCTGGTTCGTTATTTGGCTTATTAATCGGATTATATGGTACATATTCCGTCGGTATGGCCTCATCATCATCCTGTCTTCTGGGCGGAACAGAATCTCTGGGAGGACGACGTTTTCTCGGTCTAGGAGTTGAAGCAACATCATCATCACGGACTTCTGGGCGCTGAGGGCGATTACTACTACCACCACTATTATTCCGCCGTGGTGGTTTTCTTACTCCCTCTTGGGAATTAGAACTTTCCCAATTATCAGCAGTTCTGGGAGTAGAACCCCAATTTCCATCATCATCGTCACTGGGACGACTGACCGAACGGGTAGAATTAGGACGACGCTTTCTTTCTGATGTATCTGGTCTTTCTCTAGTGCGTGGGTTTGATGAACTCCGTGGTGGTTGATCTTCGTAATAGTCATCACGGTGGGAACGATCATCTCGACTCCCCCTAATTCTTGGACGTGGTGGTGGTTCTTCGTCATCATAGGGTAGGGGTTCTAAATCTGCATCCATTTCCGCTTGATAGTTGCGCCGTTCAGTATAAGAATATCTCCGACTCACTTCCCGTTCATCATCCACAATTGGCGTATTCCGTTTTGCCTGTTGAGTGGCAATACTTCGCAGACGAATACTTTCAACCGCAAAAAATACCGTCGAACCTACCAACAACAATTGACCAAATTGCAAAATCGGGTCTAGTCGCCATCCTTGGAAGACAAGAATAAACCCACATAATAAACCCACCGCAGCAAAAAAGATATCTTGATCTCTTGACAGTTCCGGCCGGACGGAACGCAGAAAATACAATGCCGCCCCAGCCACAGCCAGAAAAATTCCGAGAATACTGGCTGAGTTTGCTCCAAAATTGACCTGAGCCAAAACACTGGCTGAGTTCAGCCCCAAATTAATCATTGGTGTTTTCCTAATATCAAATCTATATTAACGAGTTACACTTACCATCACTACTTTAACCATATAGAAGAATATAGGACTTGGGATAAAGAAGGAACATGAGAAAGATGAGAGAAATCGTTTCTCCTCCAGTCTTTGCTCCCTGTCCCCTCTCCTCTTCCTAGTCCCCCAGGATTAAAAACGTTGAATCTTATCTTTTTGGCTAATGAAAATTAGACCAAGAGTAGCAGGTATAACTACAATCGCAGTACCCCAAACCAGACTCCAAAGAAAATTTGCTAAAGAGGGTGTCATAGTTCTCAACCTTTTTTTACACAGTTCATTCTAATTTTAATCTTGTATCACTTTCTTGGGAAGTAGACCAGGATTATCTATCTAAACTTGGTATCTACTTGATTTTTGATCCCAAGTCAACAACTTTGTTTTTCTATTCTCACAAGAAAATGACCCCATTTGGTTAAAATTAAAAAACAATAGGTTACAAAGCTCAACTTTTATGGTTCTTGCGCCCCGGTTGGGGATCTCCTCTTAGATATCAGCTTGCACAACATGACAGGTGTTCAATTGACTGCTTGGATTCTTGGTCCTGTCTTGGGACTAATGACGTTTTTATTTATTTTCCGCATTGTTTTGACTTGGTATCCCCAGGTCAATCTTAATCGTTTGCCTTTTAGTCTCATCGTTGGTCCGACTGAACCCTTTTTAATCCCCTTGCGAAAGGTAATACAACCCATTGGTGGTGTAGATATTACTCCGATTATCTTAGTAGCGATTTTCAGCTTGATTAGAGAAATTTTACTAGGCCAGCAAGGGCTACTGATCATGTTATATGGGGGATAAAGGACACAGGGGCAGGGGAGAGAAATAAAAAGAAATATTCTATTTGTCTTTCCCCAATCCCCAATTACAGCATTTTCATGTCCTGAACAAAGCTGGTATAAATATTACCTTGTAAAAATTGGGGATTTTCCATGATTTTCTGATGAAAGGGAATGGTTGTTGGGACTCCAGTAATGGCACATTCTCGCAATGCCCTTCTCATACGGGTAATGGCGGTAGCTCGATCTGGTCCCCAAACGATTAATTTACCAATGAGGGAGTCGTAATAAGGGGGGATCTTGTAATCCGTATATACGTGGGAATCAATCCGCACGCCGGGTCCTCCTGGCGGCAGATAACCACTAATTTTTCCAGGGGCGGGGCGAAAATCATGATCGGGATCTTCGGCGTTAATCCGGCATTCGATAGAATGTCCTCTCAAAATGACTTGATCTTGTGTCCAGCGCAGTTTTTCGCCCTGGGCAATGCGAATTTGTTCTACTACTAAGTCCATGCCAGTAATCATTTCTGTGACTGGATGTTCTACTTGTATGCGGGTATTCATTTCCATGAAATAGAATTTACCGAATTTATCGAGGAGAAATTCGATGGTTCCCGCCCCAGTGTAGTTGATGAATTGGGCTGCTTTGACGGCAGCTTCCCCCATTTTTTGCCTTAATTGCGGATCTAGGGCCGGACTGGGGGCTTCTTCTAGGAGTTTTTGGTTACGACGCTGAATTGAACAATCTCTTTCACCTAAATGGATGACGTTACCGTAGTTATCCGCTAAAATCTGAAATTCAATGTGGCGGGGACGTTCAATAAATTTTTCTATATAAACGCCGGCGTTGCCAAAGGCTGCCCCTGCTTCTCCTTGGGCTGCAAGGTATAGTTTCACAAATTCGTCTTCAGAACGTACCAGCCGCATCCCTCGCCCGCCACCACCGGCGGTGGCTTTAATCATCACCGGATAACCGATTTCTTTGGCGATCGCTAATCCCTGTTCTTCCGATTCTACCAGCCCTTCACTACCAGGAACTGTGGGTACACCAGCTTTTTGCATGGTTTCTTTGGCCGTGGACTTATCCCCCATCATCCTAATCGCTTCGGGACTAGGACCAATAAAGGCAATATGATGGTCTGCACAAATTTCCGCAAATCTGGCATTTTCTGACAAAAACCCATAACCAGGATGAATTGCACTGGTATTGCGCGTTAATGCAGCCGCAATAATATTGGGAATGTTCAAATAACTTTTGCTGCTGGCAGGTTCACCAATACAAACCGCTTCATCTGCCAGTTGGACGTGTAGCGCGTTTCTGTCAACAGTAGAGTGAACCGCAATTGTGGCAATGCCCATTTCTTCACAGGCGCGGAGAATGCGAAGGGCAATTTCTCCTCGATTAGCAATTAATATTTTGTCAAATTTCATTTTCTAGTGACGATATCAGTACCAGTAGATTGACATTTTCTCCCATCCCGTTGACATAAAGCTGTTGCATTACTGTAAATCGTGACAGGAGATCCCCAAACATCATTCTTAGCAGACTATTAGATTGTGTGGCATCTTTGCTAGACCTTTTAATATGACTTGTGCTGTAACTATATTTCTGTCAGTCTCATACCCATTCAAAAAAATCTTTGCCAAAATTTTGGAAGATCTTGCATTTAAGAGATTTTTTTATGTTATACTGCAATTTATATCAAATTCCTGCGGATGTGGCGGAATTGGTATACGCGCACGCTTGAGGTGCGTGTGGGCATAGCCCTTGCGAGTTCGAGTCTCGCCATCCGCATTTTACTAAGATGTAATTTACCCGTCGTCAAATATCTATGACGACGGGTTTACATTTTGGAGGCAGAAGTCACGATGCAGGAGGAAAAAACAACCAATGCCTAACCACTGGTTTTTTCTGCTGGGATTATGGATAGTATATAAATAGATTAACTTTTGTAAAGAACATTGACTACTATTTTTAATCCAGCACATAACTTAATCTTGCCAAGTGCCTGGCATTGCCTAACTCCCATTTGGCAAGGGGGGGAAGAAGTGGTTAAACGCGGTTTACCTCATACCCAGTTAGCACCAACTTGGCAATTGCTATTATTAGGTGATGGTTCTCCTACAAGGCACGTACAACTGCTAACTGGTGAACCAACGGAGGTAGATGTAATTGATATGTCCGCAATAGGCATGGATACGGATGGTGCGCCCACAATTATACAAATGTTGCCAGGTCCAAGGGTACGGCGACAGGTGTGGGTGAGAACCGCCTCTGGTCAGCGTTTATATTATGCTACATCTTGGTGGGAAGCAAGTCATGTAGATGAATACCTACAAAACAAGTCTTTACCAATTTGGGCAAGTTTGGCGCGTTTACGGACTGAGTTGTACAGAGATGTACAAGGTATTTATTATGGTAACTCAGAAGCGTTAGAGTCGGGTTTTCAGGAAAATGGTCCATTTTGGGGTCGCCATTATTTATTTTGGCATCATGGACAACCGCTAACTTTAATTTATGAGGTTTTTTCGCCTTTTTTAACTAAATATCTAGGGGCGATGAATTATGAAAGTTAATTTTCTCCATGACTATAGCAGGGAACAGGGAACTCTTAACTGAACTTCCCCCTAATAAAAATAACAAAAATGTTGACTGAAGGTAGTTCTGGGGATTTTTAACTACCTATATTTTTAAATTCCCTCACTCGGCGATCGCTATCTACTACTAAAATACTCTCATCTTCAGCAATGATGTTAATATCATATTGGATTTATTGAAGGAGTTACAAATCAATGACTCAAGTAATTGCCAAAAAATCCTTATATGAATCTGATTATTTACATTGGACTCAAGAGACTATAGCTAAATTAAAAGCTAGGGACTTTGACAATGTGGATCTTGAGAATTTAATAGAGGAGATTGAGGATTTGGGGCGATCTTATCGAGATGAATTGGAAAGTTGTTTAGATGTATTATTATCACATATTTTGAAGCGGTTATATGTTCCCTTAACAAATGATTACAACGGTTGGGAAAGAACTATTAGAGAACAACGCAAGCAAATTAAACGGCGTTTAGCAAAGTCACCTAGTCTTAAAAATTATCTGCCGGAAATTTTTGACGAAATTTGGCAAGATGTACTGAAGGAAATCCGAGAAGATTATCCACAGTATGATTTTCCTGATTTATGGCAGTTTGATCGTGATATTGACACATTATTAAACAAAATTTTCTGGAGTTAAATGTTTTGGAGTAGTTAGCGATCGCTCTCTCACATCCCCCAAAAAGCGAACCGCTTGCAGCAGCGCAACGCTTACGCTCTCCCACCATCTCAGTAGAAAAGCGATTCCTACGGAGTGCTTGCGCTATCGCCCCCCACATCACCCAAAAAGCGAACTGCTTGCAGCAGCGCTTCGCTATCACTATAATTCAATTATCGCATTTAGTAAACTTCATCATGAGTACCAAGAGATTCTAAAAGAATTGCTTGTGATTCTTCATGTTCAACAAATGTAAAAATAATTCTCAAATCATATCCTGCGCTAGAAGCCCAAGAATCTTGTAAGTCTCCTTTTAATTTATGAGTTTTTAGGCGTGGATGAAATGGATCTGTAGATAATAACTCCAAAATACTTTGAAAATTTTCAGTGATTTCTGGTTGTTTTTTTAGAATTTTTCGTGCTGCTCGAATAAATGCACTTGAACGTAATAAAACAAAATTCACGAAAGAAGCTCCTCCATGAGTTGTGCAGGAGTAGCCTGCCTACATTTGCCTTCTGAAAACTCTTTTTGTGCTTCCTGAACATCTTTCACTAGACTAGTTCTTCGGCGATCTCGTAGTCGTTTCTGTAAAATCTGAATTAAATTTTCCTGATCTTCGGGTACTAATTTATCCGCAGCTTCTAGGATTTCTGCAAAAGTTGTTCCTGTCATCATGTTTTTACTTTTGTCTTTACTTGGTAATCTTAATTATATTTTATCTAAAACAATGACAAATAGTCCCACCATTCCCAAAAAGCGAACTACTTGCAGTAGCGCTTGCGCTATCGCACTCCCACACCCCAGGGATACCTTCGGTAAGCTACCGCTAACGCATTTCCATATTCCTAAAAGCGAATTTCTAGTAGCGAATTTCTAGTAATGAAAGCGGCAAGCTAAAATTCTGATTTTATCCTCTAGGACTTCATAAACTAGACGATGTTCTTGATCTATTCGCCTTGGCCAGCAGCCAGATAGATCGTGTTTTAGGGCTTCGGGTTGTCCTGTGCCTTCAAATGGATTACGTTGTACTTCACGAATTAGTTTAATGATTTTTAATGCTTTTTCACGGTCAGTTTCAATCCACCAAGCTAAGTCCTCAAAAGCATCCATATCAAATTCCAAGTTTTTCACAGGCTGCTTCCAAAGAAATTCCATCTTGACGTTTTCTAGCTGCAAGTAATCTTGCTTTCATGGCTGAACTGCTTAATAGATAAGCT
>JBJTTJ010000232.1:0-9348 GCA_046080125.1 Cuspidothrix sp. | reverse complement strand
GATATTGGTAAAGCAATTGCTTCACCTTTACTTTCAGTTTATGATGATGCTTTACATCCTGCTAATATTGGTGCAGAAAGTTTTGATGGTGAAGGGACTCCAACTCGACAAATTAAGTTAATAGAAAAGGGCATTTTAACCGGTTTTTTACATAGTGCGGGAACTGCTAAAAGGTTAAATGCTCAACCTACTGGTAATGCTAGTATTGGCGCGAAAGTGAGTGTTAGTCCCAATTTTTATCATGTTTTTGCGGCGGGAATTCCTGAACAAGAATTGAATTTAGAAACTGCGGAAAATGTGATTTTAATTGATGATTTACAAGCTCTTCATGCGGGTGTTAAGGCTTTACAAGGTTCTTTTTCTTTACCTTTTGATGGTTGGTTAGTTAATAAAGGCGAGAAAACCAGTATTGAGTCTGCAACGGTAGCCGGTGATTTCTTGGAACTTCTCAAATCTATTGTTTATCTGGAGAAAGAGGTGGAATTAACTCCCGGAGGTGTTGCTCCCAGAGTTTGGGTGAGTGAACTTTCTATTACTGGAGATTAAAGGATCTTCTTAATCAAGTCAATGCGGGCAATGTGCCCGCATCATAATTTGATACATTCTGAATTCTTACAGGACTCATAAGAATTAATGATAAAAATATTTGTTAACTATTGTAAACTTTTGTGATATTGTAACGAGGTACACAAAAACTTAATTATCTGGGTTTTCCGTTTTACCATATTTTCGTCGGTTGCAAAATTTAAACAGTGAAGGTTTACACACAATGTCCATTACCATTGACTCAGCCCGCAGTATCTTCCCTAAAACTTTATCTGCTGACGCTGTACCAGCAATTATTGCTAGATTCAAGCAACTCAGTGCCGAAGACCAATTGGCATGGACTTGGTTTGCATATCTGGAAATGGGTAAAACAATCACAGTTGCTGCTCCTGGGGCTGCTAGTATGCAGTTTGCAGAAGCGACGCTTAATCAAATTCGGAATATGACTTTTGCTGAACAATCACAGGTAATGTGTGACTTAGCAAATCAGTCTGATACACCCATTTGTCGTACCTATGGTGCTTGGTCTGCAAATATTAAACTGGGCTTTTGGTATCAACTTGGACAATGGATGGATCAGGGCATTGTTGTTCCCATTCCAGCGAATTACCAACTTTCTGCTAACGCTGAAGCAGTTTTGCAAGCGGTTAGGGAATTAGATCAAGGTCAACAAATTACTGTTCTACGTAGTTCTGTGGTTGATATGGGTTATGACACAAATAGATCAGGCGGGTACGCTAGAGTTAGTGAACCTGTTGTTGCCCCTAAGGAAGTATCACAACGCAGTCAAGTCACTATTGAAGGTGTTACTAATTCAATAGTGTTGAGCTACATGAATAATATGAATGCCAATGATTTTGGCAGTCTGATTCAGTTATTTGCAAATGATGGTGCTTTGCAACCTCCTTTCCAAAAACCAATTATTGGTAAAGATGCAATTCTGAGATTTTTCAGAGAAGAATGTCAGAACCTCAATTTACTTCCAGAGCGGGGAGTTTCTGAAGCCGCAGAAGACGGTTATACTCAGATAAAGGTAACTGGTAAAGTTCAAACTCCTTGGTTTGGTGCTGCGGTAGGTATGAATATGGCTTGGCGATTCTTGCTCAATCCAGAAGGTAAAATTTTCTTTGTGGCAATTGATTTATTAGCATCTCCCAAGGAGCTTTTAAATCTGATTCGCTAAGAGCTTGTTTAAAAAGTAAGCTGTTACGCGGCTAAATTGTATAACCTGAATATTCTTAGGTATGGTGGAACAGGCATCTTCCCTGTCCACCTCATACAAGTTAAATGCACAATAGCTTAGTCTATCATAATATTTACCCCCTTAATCCTCCCTTATCAGGGTTATCGTGTACACAGAAGTTTAATCAAGTGGCCTAATAGGGTTTTGATGCCTCCTATCCCCCAATTATGGGGCACTATTTTAATTAGAGGGCTAAATCGGTGAAAACGGAGACAGATAGGACTTATGTGTGCACCGCGGCCTTATCAAGGGGGAAACTTTAACAATCCAATCCCCTCCGCTTGTGAAGGGGAGAGTTGGGGTATCTGATACATCAATCGTGACTTTTAAAACATCCTCTAAGATTCTTTTTTAGAAACTCAAATAGTTACCCCAGCGCTCTTTATTAGCAGGGCGCTTTGTTGTTTTAAGTAAATGTTGGAGAATAGTACAAGTGAATGAAGTAGAATGGTCTGATACAGAGAAATATATAGCGAAGGAAGCATTTAATAAAGCTTATCTTCGAGAAATTGATAGTTTAATCAAAGAAATTCGTGAACGAGCAAATTCAATTTCTGACTTGAATCATTTATGGCAATTACATGACTTTTTAAGTGCCAGGAGACATGAAATAGATGGTAAATATGATGACCGTGATTCAGTTTTAATTTTCGTTTTTGCTAGACTAGTTAATGAAGGTTGGTTGCATCTGAATGAACTAGAAGGATTAGCAAAAGATAAACTGATTAAAGTAGCTGCTCTTGCACGTATGCAAAACTTTAATTAGGGGACGTAAAAAATAGGTGTTGCTGATTTTGGGTATTTTCTTCACACATTTTGGTTATTTCACGTCCACTTACTTGAAGCGTCAATTATTAAGAGCAGATTTTGTTTGATTATAGCATTTACCAAGAAGCGTGAGGTACAGAGTTTTTTAGTTTTAGGGAACAGGATAGCCAAAAATACCATATCATGGTAGACTGCTAAAACTTAGGGTTGGGAAACTTAGGTGTAATTCCAAGACTGTGCCGCAACTGTAAAGCAATGGGAGATGGTTGGATATTATCAAAAGCCAAAATCTCAAATTGTCTAAGTCAGAATGCCAACTCTGGGGTGTTAACTACGTTCTGTCTCTGCGTCACACGGAGAAGGGGTGATACTGTTGCAAATTCCATTTACTGCCTGTCCAGGATTATTTTACACCACGTCTGCCCAAGATGGTTTTCTCTATCGCTTGAGAATACCAGGGGGGATGATTAACCATCAACAATTTATAGCGATCGCAAATATTGCTGATAATTACGGTCCAGGTTATATTGATATTACTAATCGGGCTAATATTCAAATCAGACAAGTCCAACAAAGCATTCAAATTCAAGTCATCGCCCATTTACAATCATTAGGTTTAGGTTCTACCAATGCCAAAGTAGATCATATCCGCAACATCATGACCAGTCCCACGGCAGGTATTGATAAACAAGAGTTAATAGATACTCGTCCCTTAGTTAAAGCTTGGGAAGAATACATTAATATACATTGTCAACTTAGTGAATTATCAGCAAAATTTAGCGTCTGCTTGGATGGCGGCGGTAAAGTTACGGTAAAATATCAACGCAATGATATTATATTGGCGGCGGAATTAATTCACAGCAATGTCTATTTGCGGTTATATCTCAGTTATGGAGAAGAAGGAGAACCAGCGAAAGATACAGGAATTTTATTCCAACCAGAACAGACAGTACAAGTCTTAGCAGCATTAGCCCAAACTTACCTTAAACACATAGATACTAGCAAGCCTCGTAAATTGCGTTTACGAGAAATCATCAAAAACATCACCATTAAAAATTATTTACAACAAGTTCAAGAAAATCTCGACCTGGACATATTTGATATTACAAAAAAAACCCTTTACAAATCTACAACTCCAGATAATATAAACCATATTGGCATTCATTCCCAACGTCAAACCGGATTGTATTACATCGGTATAGTCTTACCACTAGGAAGATTAGAAACTTGGCAAATCAGAAGTTTAGCGAATATTGCCAAAAGATATGGTAATAATAATATCAGATTAACCCCTTGGCAAAACATACTACTAAGCGATATTCCCGAACATCAAATTATCCCAGTCGAAAAAGAAATCAGTGACTTAGGTTTAAACTCATCACCAAACGACATCAAAAGTTTCCTAGTAGCTTGTTCTGGGAAAGGAGGTTGTGCTAGGGCGGCCACAGAAACTAAAAATGATGCTATAAACTTGGTAAAACACCTAGAACAGCTTATGATTCTAGACTCCCCTGTGAATATTCACTTTAGTGGTTGCAGTAAATCTTGCGCTCAACATACTCAAGCTGATATTACCTTAATAGGTGTTAGCGCAGAAACCCCTGGCTATCAAGTTTATATTTTAGGTCATTTACTTTATGAATATGTGACTATAGCGAAAATTCCCAATTTGATTCAAGAAATGTTGACAGTGTATCAACAGCAAAGATTGGGTTTAGGGGAAACCTTCAACCAATTTATTACCCGTCACAGCCAACAATTACACCAACTATTTAGCAAAACTAAAAAATACCATGTTTGATTACATCCGTGATGGTGACGAAATATATCGTAATTCCTTTGAAATCATTCGCACTGAATCTAACCTAGAGGGATTACCTCCAGACGTAGCTAAAGTTGTAGTACGTATGATTCATGCCTGTGGAATGACAGATATTGTCAAAGATTTTCAATATTCACCCACAGCAGTAGAAGCGGGGAAAAAAGCCCTAATAAATAAAGCGCCAATTTTGTGCGATTCTCACATGGTAGCCCAGGGAGTAACCAGAAAAAGATTACCAAAAAATAACAAAGTGCTTTGTACTCTCAATGACCCAGAAGTACCACAGTTAGCCAAAAGATTAAGAAACACAAGGTCCGCATCTGCCCTAGAATTATGGCGTTTCCATATAGAAGGGGCAATAGTGGTCATTGGTAATGCACCCACAGCCCTATTTAGACTATTAGAAATGCTGGATGAGGGAGTACCTAAACCTGCCTTAATTTTAGGATTTCCTGTGGGTTTTGTGGGTGCTGTGGAGTCAAAAATCGCCTTAGCCGCAGATAGCCGAGATGTACCATTTCTAACTTTACATGGTAGAAGAGGCGGAAGTGCGATTGCTGCTGCTGCTGTTAACGCCCTAGCCAGTGAGGAAGAATAATGGCTAACTCTGGAGGTCGTCTTTATGGAATTGGGGTCGGACCTGGAGACCCAGAACTGATTACTTTAAAAGCCCTGCGTCTTCTTCGTCAGTCCCCAGTTGTCGCCTACCAATCAGCCGTAGACCGGGAAAGTATCGCCCGGAAAATAGTCGCCCCCTATCTTCCTGGTAATCAAATTGAGGTACGATTTCATCTCCCTCGGGCCTTAGAACCAGAAAAGGCCAAATTTATCTATGACCAAGAAACTCAGCCCATTGCCGACCATTTAGCTGCCGGTCAAGATGTGGCAGTTATCTGCGAAGGAGATCCGTTTTTCTACGGTTCATTTATGTATCTTTTTACTCGCTTATCTGAACAGTACAAAACGGAAGTTGTTCCCGGAGTTTCTTCTCTGATGGCCTGTCCTGTATCCTTGGGTTTACCATTTACCTATTACAATGATGTCCTCACGGTTTTACCCGCACCCTTACCGACAGAAGTCCTGACCAGTAGACTCCTAACTACCGACGCAGCAGCCATTATGAAACTTGGCCGCCATTTTCCCAAAATCAGGACTCTTCTCCATGAATTAGGGCTCGCTTCACGGGCTAGATATATTGAACGTGCCACCACTACCCAACAACGAATAATCCCCCTAGATGAAGTTAACCCAGAAGCAGTACCTTATTTTTCCATGATTGTCATTCCCACCAAAAATAAATTGTAGTCTTAACTATGATTGATTTGATTACAGCTGTTTTCATCTCGTTAGACCATAGTAGAGACGTTCCATGGAACGTCTCTACAAGGATTTTGAACTTTGTTTTCTGGTTCATTTGCCTGAAAATCGCTGTAATGTAATTTTTGTGAATGATATAGGAGATTCCAGATTCATGGGGTAGAGAATCTAAATTGAAACCTATACACAATCGCAGTTTTACCTCCTGCCCTCTGCCCCCCTGCTGACAACTGACAATAAAACTTTTATGAACACAAAAGTCATCCCTGCGGTTATAGTATTGAGTCAAAATAGCGTTATCTTGGGGCGAACAATTACCAGGGGTTTAGTTGCTGCAAAACTATATGGTTTAGTTAATCGTACCCATGACGTTGATATTACCTTTAGTAATTTTGGCGAAACTGTCAGAGAATTATTCGCCACAGGTACACCCATAATTGGTATTTGTGCGGCGGGAATTATCATTAGAACAATTGCACCTTTATTAACAGATAAAAGAAAAGAACCGCCAGTTTTAGTTGTATCTGAAGATGGTAGTGCCCTTGTTCCCCTTTTAGGTGGGTTGAGTGGTGTAAATGATTTGGCGCGTCAAATTGGGGAAGCATTAAATACTAAACCAGCCATTACTACCACAGGAGATATCCGCTTTCATACAGCCTTGTTATCTCCTCCCCCTGGATATCGTTTAGCTAACCCCGAACCGGGGAAAAAATTTATTGCTGACCTATTAGCTGGGGCAAAAGTGAAGTTAGAGGGAACAGCACCTTGGTTAACCGAGAGTAACTTACCTATTGATGAAAATGGCGAATTAAACATTCAAATTACCGAAAATTTGCCTAATTATGACCCTAAATATTTAGTTTATCATCCTGGAAAAATTGTCGTAGCTATTACTAACCCACAACCAGATACAATTACCCAAATTCAGCACCTCCTCAAAGCGTCTAATTTAGCAAGTGGGGCAGTTGCGGGCATATTTGCACCCTTGCACTTAGCTAATAATTGCCAACTTCACGCTGTAGCTGAAGCTTTGGCAGTCCCTACCCGGTTTTTCAGCAGAAATGACCTTGCCACAGCTTCTGACCTAGCCTTAGCGGCCACAGGTACAAATGGGAAAATTATTTCCTCTCCATCTCCACATCTTGCTATTGCCATATCACCCCAAATTATCCACCCAGCCACCATTGGACAACCCCAGGGCAAATTAGCTATTATTGGTACAGGTCCAGGCGCGTCTCAATGGATGTCACCGCAAGTACAAGAAATTCTTGCCTCAGCCACGGATTTAGTCGCTTATAAAACATACATTAATTTAATTGGTTCTCTTGCGGAGGGTAAGTGTGTCCATGAATCAGATAATCGTGTTGAAGCAGAAAGGGCATATCAAGCATTAGAGTTAGCAGCCACGGGTAAATATGTGGCAGTTATATCTTCTGGCGACCCCGGTATTTACGCAATGGCAGCAGCAGTTTTTGAAATTTTAGACCAATATCATAAACCAGAATGGCAAAGTATTGATATTCAAGTAGCCCCTGGCATTTCCGCCATGCAAGCTGCCGCAGCTAGTATTGGTGCGCCTTTAGGACATGATTTTTGTGTAATTTCCCTTTCAGATATCCTCAAACCTTGGCAAATTATTGCCCAACGAATAACATCTGCGGCGGAAAGTGATTTTGTGATTGCTTTCTATAACCCTGTATCCAAAGAACGTACATGGCAACTAGCCACTGCCAAAGAGATTTTATTAAAATATCGTCAACCTGATACCCCAGTTATTCTGGGACGCAATTTAGGACGAACGGGAGAAAAAGTCACAGTTATTACCCTAGAAGAATTAGAACCTACATTAGCAGATATGGGAACTCTAATTATTATTGGTTCTTCCCATACTCGTAAAATACAGCAAGATAATCATGTTTGGGTTTATACTTCTCGTAAATATCATAGTCAACTTTGAAAATATATCCCCGACCTCTTAAAGAAGCCGAAAATCTAAATATCAAGATATAATTCACGCAATTATGTCTAGTTTATATCTAGAAAAGACTTGATTTTTGGATTTTCATCATCAACAATAAAAACATCATGTTCCAGACATGATTGTAGCCAATAAAAGTGACAGAAGCCCTTAGAAATGTCCGCCTGTGCGGACATTTTATTTCTCCTCAACTGTCAAATTATATCATGATACCAATACGCACAGCTAAAAAATGACCAATAACCAAAATTAACACGATATAGATATATAGCAGGGAACAGGGAACAGAGTTGAAAGTCATGAGAGTGTATAGTTTTTTGGGTAAATTCTGTATCTCATTCAAGTGCATACCGCTATAGTAAACTTTCTTGGGAAGCTCTACCCCCCATAATATTTTATATTAAGGAATAGGCACAGATCGTAATAAACGTTCAACTATAGTTTTAGCATTTCTTCCCCCTCTAGGAATGAGACGATGACAAAGAATATGGGGTGCAAGAAACTTGATATCATCGGGAAGAGCATATTCTCTACCTAAAATAAAAGCCAAAGCTTGAGTAGCTTTTTGTAACGCTACTGTACCACGGGGACTGACACCCAGGGTAATTTCTTCATCTTGTCTGGTAGTTCGCACCAATTCTAAAATGTATTGTTGTAAAGATGTTGCTACTTTAACCTGGGAACAAGCTTGGCGTAATTCCTGGATATCTTCTAAAGTTACACAGGGTTGTAAATCATTGACCTGTAAACTGCCTTGAAGATTTTTCAGCATTTGCATTTCTTCAGACTCCGACGGATATCCCAAGCTTAAAGACAACATAAACCTGTCCATTTGCGCTTCTGGGAGGGGAAAAGTCCCTTGATACTCAATGGGGTTTTGGGTAGCAATGACAAAAAATGGTTGAGGAACCCGACGCGAAACACCATCAACTGTGACTTGATGTTCTTCCATGACTTCCAGTAAAGCTGACTGAGTACGGGGTGTAGCGCGGTTAATTTCGTCTGCTAGTAGGACATTAGCAAATATCGGACCGGGGAGAAATGTAAATTCACCGCTTTGAGGATTCCAAATATTTGTACCAGTGATATCCGTCGGGAGTAAGTCAGGTGTACATTGTAACCGTTGAAATTTACCATCTAAAGAACGTGCTAGAGATTTGGCCAGAAGGGTTTTACCGACTCCAGGGACATCTTCTAATAAAGCATGACCATCACCAAGTAAAGCGACGATGACTAAGCGGATAGCTTCATGTTTTCCAACGATAGTACGAGCTAAATTTTGTGTTAAAGCGTCAATTTTTTCTCTCATGTAGTACCTGGGGGGGAAATGTAGAAGGAATTATGAAGTGTAAAAAGGATTTTAGAATCCAGAACCGTCTCAATCACTATTTTTAACACTAATCTACTTCTATGGTAGGTTGGGTTGAGGAACGAAACCCAACAAAATCATTGATTATGTCATGTTTCACTATTACTCAACCTAACCCGCATTTCTTGAACCGACAAGTATTGAAACCAGAGATGAACCCAAAATTTCTAGAAAATCGGTTACAATATTTGCTATTGAGTTACGAAATACATAACAAATTAAGCACAAAGTACATGAATAAATGAGGGTTTGAGAGGTTTTATACCTAAAACTGCTTAATTAATTGCATCTGTTAAAGACAAGAC
>JBJTTJ010000231.1:0-12041 GCA_046080125.1 Cuspidothrix sp. | reverse complement strand
CCACCACCTTCAGCTTTTACCAAGATGTTATATTCGCTTTCCAATCCCAATGTTTCCAAAGGTGCTTTAATCGATCCTAAGTAGTTGGGATTGAATTGGAAATACAATTCCCCATCTTTACCGTTAACAATCAATTTGCCTTCACCGGGAACTAGGCGAACACTAGCAACTGAGGACTTGCGCCGACCGGTTCCCCAGTAAACGGCTTTACCGCCAGTAGTTTCTGCTACTTGCATTAATTTTCTCCAGGAATTGTACTAATTGTGATTTCTTTGGGTTGTTGTGCTGCATGAGGATGGGTTGGTCCTGCATACACCTTGAGTTTGGTAAATAACTGTTTACCCAAACTATTCTTAGGTAACATACCTTTGATAGCGTGTTCAAGGATTCTTTCTGGTAAGCGCTGTTGCAACTTAGCGAAGGTTTCTGTTTTCATCCCACCAGGACGGCCGGAATGGCGACGGTAAACCTTCTGAGTACGCTTTTTACCTGTAACGGCCACTTTCTCAGCATTGATAATAATCACAAAATCCCCTGTATCCAAATGGGGGGTATATTCGGCTTTTCTTTTCCCTCTGAGGATCATGGCAACTTCGCTGGCCAGACGGCCAAGGCGTTTGTTTGTAGCGTCTACTACATACCAGTCGCGCTCAAGAGATGCTTGAGGGGGAAGGTAGGTTTTAGTCATTGTTTGTTTTTGTCCTTTGTCAGTTGTCAGTTGTCAGTTGTTATGACTAGGTATGGTTGGGTGTCATACCAGATTTTTTCCGAGAAAGGAAAATCGGTATATCCCACTCTCAACAAGCATAAACCCTGGGCAGGTGCAGAATATTTAACTTCTTCCCGCCGTTCCTGTTGCCAGATATCAGTAAAGCTATCTAGCGCCCGTTGTCCAGATCCTACTTCTACTAACATTCCTATTAACAGTCGCACCATACCATATAAAAATCCATTGGCTTGAATTTCAATATGGATAAATGATCCACTACGGTAGCATTCTACTGCTTGCACTTCTACCCAGGAATGCGATCGCGCTGAACCAGCTCGCTCAAAAGCAGATAAATGGTGTTTTCCCAGTAACGGTTTCAAGGCAGATGTCATTAATGACTCATCCAAAGGTGCATAATAATAATGCCAACTAAAAGCTTGAGCGAACAAATTTGGTAGGTTTTCAGTATAAATTGTGTAGCGATATCGTCGGTAAACTGCGCTAAAACGAGCGTGCCAACTTTCACTTACACTAGCTGAAGCCCTGATCAATATATCTGATGGCAGATAGCCATTGAGAACCTTGGCCCACCTGTGTGCAGGAATTAGTCCTGTAGCCTGAAAATGGGCTACTTGAGCAGCAGCATGAACACCAGAATCTGTTCGTCCTGCTCCATGGAGTGTCACATGATACCCTATAACAGTGGCGATAGCTGTTTCTATCTCTTCTTGGACGGTACGATGTCCTTTTTGTCTTTGCCAGCCGTGAAAGTGAGTACCTAGATACTGAATAACTAAAGCTACTCGCTGAGTCGGGTTTTGCCGGCCGCTTTCTAACATACTTGCTTTGTCAGTTGTTAGTGGTTTTTCTTTGCTACTGACTAATGACCAATGACTAATAACTAATAACTTTAAACCAGTTCAATAATTGCCATTTGGGCATTGTCACCACGACGGGATACTGTATGCAGAATGCGAGTATAACCCCCTTGACGATTGGCATAGCGAGTAGGAGCTTGCTCAAATAGAGCATGAACTAAAGTTTTATCGTAGATATAACCTAATGCTTCCCGACGTGATTCTAAAGAACCATTTTTCGCCAAGGTAATCATTTTATCTACTTTACTACGGAGAACCTTAGCTCTCACTAAAGTTGTAGTAATTTTACCATGACGGATCAATTCCGTTGTCAAAGCTCTGAGGAGAGCGCGACGTTGATCCGCAGGTTTACTAAGTTGTTTGACTCGGCAGCGATGACGCATAACAATGCACTAATGAATTATTCCAAACTTTGCTTTAGGCGTTTTTAGAGCTTCTTTCTTGAGGTAAAGTAATACCCAAACGGCGCTGTAAAGCTTCAACTACTTCTTCGGCAGATTTTTGACCAAAGTTTTTGATTTCTAATAGGTCTTCTTGGGTGTAATCCAATAAGTCAGCTACAGAATTTACTTGAGCGCGTTTAAGACAGTTATAAGCTCTAACAGATAACTGTAACTCTTCAATGGGAATTTGAGCAGTAGGATCATCCGGGATATCTGAGCCTATATCTGTTGGTTCTAGGGAGATATCTTTGAGTGGGTTAAATAAATCTACCAAAATTCCGGCGGCCGATGATAGTGCTTCTTGAGGGGAAATACTGCCATTCGTCCATACTTCCAACAGTAATCTGTCTTTTAAAGAACCATCCCCACGAGATTCCTCAACACTATAGTTGACTTTCCGCACAGGCATAAACACTGAATCAATTTGGAGGAAATCCAAAGATGTGGCTTCCTCTCTACCTCGCTCAACGGTACGGTAGCCTTTGCCGCGTTCAATCCGAAATTCCATTTCCAGTTTTCCACCTTCGGCGATGGTGGCGATATACTGGGTAGGATCTATTAGTTCTACTTCACTAGGTAAGTCGAAATGTGCCACAGTAACTGTTGCAGGTCCATTTACAAGTAAACGACCAATTTGGGGCTGAGAAGAATAACTTTTGAGAATTACATCCTTCATTCTCATCAAAATTTCTAGTACGTCTTCGCGCACACCTGGAACTGTTGCAAACTCATGAGTAACACCAGCAATTCTCACTGCTGTTACCGCTGTCCCTTCTAAATTAGAAAGCAAAACCCGCCGCAACGCGTTACCAACAGTTGTTCCTTGACCACGCTCTAAGGGTTCTAGAACAAACTTACTGTAATAGCTCCGACTTTCTTCAGCATTAGACTCTACACATTCAATTTGAAACTGCGCCACGGAGTAGCCTCCCTTGTTAAGGTGCTGCTAGAAGGCAAAATGCCTCTCGAATTTTCTTTGATGCTCTGGATTTTTTTGAGGTAATTATTTTTGTTCATAGTTCAGCAAAGCCGACACCTCAAGATCACGGGCATTGTTTAATTTTTACAAAGTTGACTAGACTTGCCCTGATAAAAAGCCAAACCGCTATGAAAATACTTTTTAAACGAACTTATTTACCCCATGCGTGTGGGATATTCGCTTGGGGGAAACAGTTCCGGATCACAAACCACAGGGGGTTGTTGATAATTGCCAAGGTTTTCTGCTTTTTTAGCTTTCCAGATGAAATTCTGCTTACACTCGACGGCGCTTGGGTGGGCGGCAACCGTTGTGAGGGATTGGGGTAATATCCCGAATGAGGGTAATTTCCAATCCTGCGCCTTGAAGGGCTCGGATAGCTGTTTCTCGGCCTGCACCAGGACCACTAACCATGACCTCGATTTGTCTCATGCCTTGGTCAGTTGCCCGTCTAGCTGCACTTTCAGCTGCGGTTTGTGCTGCAAAGGGTGTTCCTTTTTTCGCGCCTTTAAATCCACTAGAACCAGCGCTTGCCCAGGAGATGACATCTCCATTTTGATCGGTAATGGTGACAATGCTATTGTTAAAAGTAGACTGGATATAGGCGATGCCGTTGGGAACGTTGCGTTTTTGCTTTTTGCTCCCAGATTTTTTAGTTGGTTGTCTAGCCATGTTTGTTGAGTAAGTTGAAGGTGTAACCTGCTGTAATCAGCAAGGTTTTGAAAATTATTTGCCAGGAGCTTTCTTTTTACCTGCTACTGTCTGTCTTCTACCACGTCTAGTTCTGGCATTGGTGCGGGTTCTTTGGCCACGCACTGGTAAACCCATGCGGTGTCTACGACCTCTGTAACAACCAATATCCACTAGACGCTTAATGCTCATGCCTTCTAAGCGGCGTAAATCCCCTTCTACCTGATAGTTGCTTTCAATTTCTGCTCTGAGTGCTGTCACTTCAGGATCAGAGAGGTCTTTAACGCGGGTATCTGGATTTACACCAGTAGCTGCGAGAATTTTCTGTGATCTAGTTAAGCCAATTCCGTAAATGTATGTCAGACCGATTTCTACACGCTTATCGCGTGGAAGGTCTACTCCGGCAATCCGTGCCACAATTAATCTCTCCCTATTGTTTTCTTAATTACAGTTAACAAAGCGTGATAACATATTATTACGTAGCTTAAATCACTGAGGAAGTCAGATATAAACTGAAAATGAACAACAGTTTTTACTTCTGAACTGGTGACTCTAGCTGGAATTATCGCGTTTTTAACTTCGACTGCGATTGTTTATCCTTGGCGTTGTTTGTGTTTAGGATTTTCACAAATCACCATAACGCGACCTCGACGTTTGATCACGCTACACTTTTCACAAATTTTCTTGACTGAGGCTCTGACTTTCATGCCTTTTAAAATTGACTCCAAATATTAAATTATAGCATTTCTGGAAGAAGTATTTCAGTTATGTAACTAGAAAAAGACCAGTTGATTTATGGTAAAATCTTCTAGGTAGATTTATTTCTTCCGCAGACGATAGGTAATTCTACCTTTGGTTAAGTCATAGGGTGTCAGTTCTACTTTGACGCGATCGCCAGGTAGAATCTTGATGTAATTACGGCGGATCTTTCCAGAAATGTGTGCTAAAACATTAAAGCCGTTATCTAAATCAACGCGAAACATTGCATTAGGCAAAGATTCGGTGACTGTCCCTTCCATCTCAATCAAATCTTGCTTAGACAAGTTTTTTCCTCAACTCAACAATCTCCTATTGTTCTTGTAGCATGGGCATAGAGAACACAGTGCGAGAAAAATATCAACAGTTTATTAATATATCTTAGCTAAAATTGACTTGCGCCTAGCTTGGAAAATAGGGGAGAGATAATAGGCTAAAAAAATTGGGCTTTTTACTGCTACCGCTCCAGCCCCTGATTGTCTCTAAGCAGCTATGATATTTTTCAAGGCAGAAAAAACGTCTTCTTGGGACTGATTACCGTTGACAGTTAAGAGTTTTTGGCGATCGCTGTAATAATTAATCAAGGGTGCTGTTTCATCGCGGTAGATTTCTAGGCGGCGACGAATTACTTCTTCAGTATCATCTTTGCGCCCGCGTCCTAATAATCGCTGAATCACAACCGCATCAGGGGCATCTAAATTGATCACTTTTTCACCACCTTCGTCGGGATTGATTAGTAGTTCACCCAAAAACTTGGCCTGTGTAACCTTACGAGGAAAACCATCTAAAATCCAACCTGTTTGAGCATCGGGTTGTTTCAGACGTTCTTTGACCATATCTTCTACTAATTTGTCTGGGACTAATTCGCCTTTATCCATGAAACTTTGGGCTTGGATTCCCAAATTTGTTTGATCTTGAATGGCTTGGCGTAAAATGTCACCTGTAGAAATATGGGGAATCTGTAAAAATTCAGCCAGATTTTTGGACTGAGTTCCCTTTCCCGCTCCTGGGGGTCCCAAGAAGATTAATCGCGTCACTATTGTTTCACCATTCCTTCATAGCGCTGAGAGATGACATAAGTTTGGATTTGTTTAGCCGTATCAATTGCCACACCGACTAAAATTAATAAAGATGTTGCACCTAGCCCTTTAAAGGTAGGAACTTTCAAAGCACTTTCTACGGCTGTGGGAATGATTGCCACCAAGCCTAAAAAGATTGCGCCTAAAAAAGTTAGTCGGTTTGTTACCCGCTCAATATATTCACTAGTAGACTTACCCGGACGAATACCGGGAATACTAGAACCCATTTTTTTCAAGTTTTGAGCTACATCCACTGGGTTGAGAATCAACGAAGAGTAGAAGTAGCTAAAGAAGACAATGGAGGTCAAGTAAACGAGTGCGTACACCCAGGGTGCAGAACCACCGGGACTGAGATAGGTATTAACGATGTGAGCTAATTCTGGATTTTTAGTAAAGTTAGCTACCAAAAGCGGCAAACTCAGAATTGCTGCGGCAAAGATAATTGGCATCACACCGCCAGAATTGAGGCGTAGGGGTAAATAACTGCGTTGTTCTGCTAAAACCCTTCTGCCTACTTGACGACGGGCTGAAATAATGGGGATGCGCCGCATTCCTTCTTGGACAAAGACAATACCGAGAATTGTTACCAAGAAAACTATTACCAGAACAATGACCCGGCCAACAATTTCCCTGCCACCGACTTGTACCAAGTCAATGGTGTCACCCAAGGATTTTGGTAGTGAGGCAACAATGTTAACAAAAATCAACAAAGATGCACCATTGCCAATCCCCCTTTCAGTAATCAGTTCTGATGCCCACATGACGAACATTGAACCAGCAGTCAGCGCAATTGCGGTTTCTGCTACAAATATTGGACCTGGGTTGAAAGCAAATTGTTGGAGAAATAATGCCGAAAAAGCCACACTTTGAATAATTGCCCAAACTACGGTTACATAGCGGGTAATTTGGGATATTTTTCGCCGACCCGCCTCACCTTCATTTTTCTGTAAATTTTCTAAAGATGGAACAGCCGCGGTGAGCAATTGGATAATAATGGAGGCATTAATGAAAGGCAAAATACCCAGGGCGAATACACCCAAAGTAGACAATCCGCGCCCGGAAAATATATCCAATAGACCAAATATGGAGTTATTACTGGATATAGCTTGAGCAAACCGTTGGCGATCAATTCCTGGTACTGGCAAAAAGATACCCAGGCGAACCAAGATTAAAATACCGACAGTAACAAGCAGCCTACCCCTAAGTCCGGCTGCTTGCGCCATCTGCATAAAAGTTTCCTGAGCGGTTGGGGCTTTGTCTCGACTGATCATAGAATTTTACCTTTGAAGTCTTAACTATGATGTACGTGATTCATGACGATGAAGATGATTAGGGTATCTGTTGACCAATGATCTCCTCCCCAATTACCAAGAGATAAGATTTTTCATCCTGACTATAATTCATCTGATGAAGATGATTAGGATATCTATTAACCAAGGATCTATTCCCCAATTACCAGGTGTAGTTGCAATTTACACCCTTCATCTTTCATGAAGTTTCGCAACTTCCACCGGCGGACTCAATTTTTGTGCGAGCTTGGGCTGTGAAAGCTGCTGCTTTTACCTGAAGAGAAACGTTCAATTCTCCATTACCCAAAATTTTCAGTGGCCCTTTGACAGAGGTCAGGATACCGGCTGCCGTCAAAGAATCCAAAGTTACTTCTGAATTAGGGGGTAGGTTAGCTAACTTCTCTACATTAATCGTAGTGTAAATTTTGCGGTTAACGACGGGGAAGCCTTTGAGTTTGGGAATACGACGGTACAATGGCTGTTGACCACCTTCAAATCCTGGTCTTGTGCTACTACCAGAACGGGATTTTTGACCACGCATCCCCAGACCGGCACTTGCGCCTTGCCCGGCGGAAATACCTCTACCTACGCGCTTACGGCGCTTTTTCGAGCCTTTTTGGGGCTTAACATCATTAAGTCTCATTTTGGTTTGGGATTTTAGATTTTAGACTTTGGATTTTAGATTGAGAATCTGATACCAGTGGTGACTAAATATAGAGTTTCTCAATGGCAATACCGCGATCTTCGGCAACTTCAGTTAATGTTCGTAGGGTAGATAGAGCATTTACTGCGGCTCTAGCGTTGTTTAGAGGATTATTTGAACCAAGTTGTTTAGCTAGAACATTACGTACACCTGCTAATTCCAGCACTGTACGCACAGCACCCCCAGCGATTACACCTGTACCTGGTGCTGCTGGACGCATAATTACTTTGGCTCCACCACCAATACCATCAATGGGGTGAGGAATAGAATTGGATTTGGTAATTGGGATATCAATCAGATGTTTTTTACCATCAGCGACACCTTTTTTAACTGCACCAATGACATCAGATGCTTTACCAACTCCTACTCCAACTTGCCCACGCTCATTACCGACAACAACAATGGCGCGGAAGCTGAGTTTTTTACCACCTTTGACGACTTTACTCACCCGGCGGATTTGGATAACTCGCTCTTGCCAGTTAGTTTCTTCTTTTTTTGTACGGCTTGCTTTACGACGACCGGTTACCATAATCAATGCTCTCATTAGTCAGTTGTCAGTTGTCAGTTGTCAGTTGTCAGTTGTCAGTTGCTACTGACTATTGACTACTGACGGACTTAGAAATCTAAACCAGCTTCGCGTGCCGCTTCGGCTAGTGCTTTAATGCGACCATGATAGAGGTTACCACCACGATCGAAAACGACTTTGGTGATTCCTTTTTCTAGTGCGCGTACAGCCACCAATTTACCAACTTGTATCGAGGCTTCACAGTTAGCTCCAGAAGCAATATGAGATTTTAATTCTGGTTCTACTGTTGATGCAGCTACTATTGTTTCCTGTTTGGTATCATCAATGACTTGAGCGTAAATATGCTCATTGGATCGAAATATAGATAAGCGCGGACGTTCGGGTGAACCGTTAACTTTGCCACGAACGCGGCGATGACGACGCTGTTTGGATTCTCTACGTGTAAGTTTCATGTTTACTTCTTACCACCCTTACCAGTCTTACCAGCTTTACGTCTAACCACTTCACCAGCATAGCGGATGCCTTTGCCTTTATAGGGTTCAGGTGGACGAACGGCGCGAATTTTAGCTGCTGTATTACCTACAATTTCTTTGTCATAACCAATGACTATGACATTAGTAGTACCTTCTACGGCAAATTGAATGCCCTCTGGCGGTTCAATTTGCACTTGATGGCTATAACCCATGTTTAAAATTAGGTTAGAACCTTGGACTTGGGCGCGATAACCAACCCCTTGAATTTCCAAACGGCGTTGGAAACCTTGGGAAACTCCTTCAACCATGTTAGCCACTAGGGTGCGGCTCAAACCGTGCATCTGTCTGGATGTGCGGGTTTCATCACGACGGGTTACTAGTAATGTTTCTCCTTCTTGGGAGAGGATAACATTGTTAGGTAGTTCACGGGAAAGCTCGCCTTTTGGGCCTTTCACCACTACTTTGACACCATCAATCGCCACTTGTACTTTGGCGGGAATAGTAATTGGACGTTTACCAATACGAGACATGATTTTTTGTTATTTGTCAGTTGTTGTTTGTCATTTGTCAGTTGTTCGTTGTTTTGTCACTGACTAATGACCAATGACGACTACCAAACGTAGCAAAGCACTTCACCACCTAGATTTTGGCGGCGTGCTTCGCGGTCAGTCATAATGCCACTAGATGTAGAAATAATGGCAATACCGATACCGCCTAACACTCTTGGTAATTCTTTTCTATTGGAGTAAACTCGTAGTCCTGGTTTACTCACCCGCTTTAAGGCAGTAATTAAGGGCTGGCGATTTTTACCTTTGTATTTCAGGGAAATAACTAGGTTACGCTTTATTCCTTCTCCTGCTTCTTCAACTTCCGCAATAAAGCCTTCTTCTTGAAGTACCTTAGCAATACTCCGAGTCATTTTAGTTGCTGGTACTTGCGTAGTTTGATGCTTCGCCATATTGGCATTGCGGATGCGCGTCAGCATATCTGCAATTGTGTCCTTAGCCGCCATCATTCCCTCTTTAGATGAACTTATTGATCACGAAAGGGCATTCCCATTTCCTTTAATAAGGCGCGGCCCTCTTCGTCGGTTTTTGCTGTGGTGATAATGGAAATATCTAAACCACGGACTTGATCGATGCTGTCGTATTCGACCTCTGGAAATATTAGCTGTTCACGTACACCTAGAGTATAGTTACCACGTCCGTCAAAGCTTTTGGTGCTGACACCACGAAAGTCTCTAATTCTGGGTAGTGTGAGGTTAATTAGACGGTCTAGGAAAGCGTACATCCGTTCGCCTCTCAGCGTCACCATAATGCCTACGGGCATACCTTGACGAATCTTGAAGCCAGCGATCGCTTTCTTTGCCCGTGTAACCACAGGTTTTTGTCCAGTGATTAGGGCAATTTCATTTAAAGATGCTTCTAGTGCCTTAGCATTTTGAGCAGCTTCTCCCAAACCCCTATTGACAGTTACTTTAATCACCTTGGGTACTTGATGTACATTGGTGTATTGAAACTGATTAATCAATTTAGGGGTGATTGTCTGTTGATATACAGTTTTCAGTCTTGGTGTGGCCATAGTGTTTGTCCTTTTTTTCCCTGGGCTTGGTCAGGGAAAGTCCCGTGTTAGTTGTCAGTTGTTAGTTGTTAGTTGTTAGTTGTTAGTTGTCAGTTGTTAGTTGTTAGTTGTCAGTTGTTAGTTGTCAGTTGTTTTTACCAATGATCAATGACCGATGACCAAATAACTATTTATCAAGAATTTCACCTGTTTTTTTGAGCATTCTCACTTTCTTGCCTTCGGCGGTGAAAGTGTAACAAACTCGACTGGCAACGTTTTGTTTGGTGGAATAGAGCATGACATTGGAGCTATGGATAGGATACTCCTTGGTCACTATTTGCCCTGATTCGCCTTCCTGCTGAGGTTTAACGTGCTTAGTTTTGATGTTGACACCTCTGACAAGCACCTTACTCAGTTGTGGTAGTGCTTGAATCACCTCACCAACTTTGCCCTTATCTTTACCAGCAATCACTTGTACTGTATCACCAGTTTTGACGTGCATTTTATGAAAAACTTTGGGTTGTGGCCGTTTTGCCATTACAGTACCTCCGGTGCCAGAGAAACTATTTTAGTAAAGTTTTTGTCACGCAGTTCTCGGGCTACGGGTCCAAATACCCGTGTACCCCTAGGATTACCTTCTTTGTTGATAATCACTGCGGCGTTATCATCAAAGCGTATACTCATGCCACTATCACGATTAATAGCTTTGCGTGTTCGCACAATTACTGCTTCCACAACATCTGACTTTTTAACGGCCATGTTGGGTGAAGACTCTTTAACAACAGCGATAATTCTATCGCCTACGCCACCGTAGCGGCGGTTACCGGCACCTAATACGCGGATGCACATTAGTTTTTTAGCACCGCTATTATCTGCGACATTCAGATAAGACTGGGGTTGAATCACAACTGCTCTCTTTTTTGGGGTTGTTGTAGCTGTTACTACAACGGGTTACGCTGTAGCTTTGGTGTTGAGGATTTCTGTAACTTGCCAACGCTTGGTTTTACTCAAGGGTCTAGTTTCTTGAATCCGCACGCGATCGCCTACTTTGCAAGCATTTTCTTCATCATGAACTTTATAGCGGCGGGTTTTAACCACAATTTTGCCGTACTTGGGGTGAGGGGCGCGGTTTTCTATGGCTACCACCACAGTTTTTTCCATTTTATCGCTCACTACCAAGCCAACGCGTTCTTTGACTGCCATAATCTCCTACTTTGATTCTTGGTCTGATTGACTCGCGGATCGTTTGCGTTCCCCTTCTACTGTTAGTAGTTGGGAAAGACGATGGCGGGCGTGTCTAAACTGGTGAGGCTTTTCTAATTGTCGAGTGGCTTTTTGCAAACGCAACTGGAATAGTTGTTTTTTAACAGCGACAATTTCCTCAGCCAGTTTTTCGTCACTTAATTCTCTAGCTTCCGCAATTCTGGGAAGTGCCATAACCTACTCCTGCTCCTGTGGTTGAGAGCGCACAATAAATTTCGTCTTGATTGGTAACTTAGTATCAGCCAACCGCATAGCTTCGCGGGCGGTTTCTTCAGCAACGCCAGCGATTTCAAACATAATGCGGCCGGGTTTGACTACAGCTACCCAGAACTCTGGAGAACCTTTACCAGAACCCATTCGGGTTTCAGCAGGGCGCATGGTAATGGGTTTATCTGGGAAAATACGAATCCAGATTTTACCACCCCGGCGGATATAACGAGTCATTGCCCGACGGGAGGCTTCAATTTGCCGTGAGGTAATCCAAGATGGTTCTTGGGCTTGGAGTCCAAAATCTCCGAAGTTCAGTGTGCTCCCACGGCTGGCTAGACCTTCCATCCGTCCGCGTTGTTGTTTGCGGAATTTAGTTCTTCTAGGACTTAACATGATTTGTCAGTTGTCGGTTGTCAGTTGTCCGTTGTCAATTGTCAGTTTTTTTGGTGCTGACTATTGACCATTGACTAGGCTTCATTGGAGCGG
>JBJTTJ010000230.1:0-5024 GCA_046080125.1 Cuspidothrix sp. | reverse complement strand
CTAACTTGGGTATGGAAGTAATGCACGAGCGCAATGCTCACAACTTCCCCTTGGATTTAGCTGCTGCTGATGTTGCTCCTGTTGCTTTATCTGCTCCTGCTATCAATGGTTAATACCTTGGTTTTAGATTGAACTAAGCAGTAAATAAAAAATACCCTCCAGTAATGGGGGGTGTTTTTTTGGAAAAATAAACACAATGAGATTCCCGACTTATTAAATAAGTCCGGGATTAGACTATTTTGAGGTTAATATAAGTGATATTGTCTTCAATACAGTATAATAAATTAAAATCTTATCCGGGCATCAACAATCATGGTAATTAATCCTCAAGAATTTCATCGCGCTACTGATCCATCAAAAACCCTAAATATTAGTAATCCTCAAGATGCAAAATATTATATTGACTTTTCCCAAGTGCGAGGAGGTCAAGTTATTGAGGAATTATACACGAGTATTACTTGGGCTGAAGATTTTACTTGTAATTTATTTACTGGTCATATTGGTTGTGGAAAATCCACAGAATTATTATGTTTAAAACAGAAATTAGAGGCTGAAAATTTTATTGTTGTCTATTTTGAGTCTGACGAAGATCTAAACATGGGCGATATTGAAATCAGTGATATTTTATTGGCCATAGCCCGTCGAGTTTCCACAATTTTAGAAAATCTTAATCAAGATGACAGTAGCGGTAATAAATCTTGGCAAAATCTCTTTCAAAATGCCAAGAAATTGTTATTAAAAAAATTGGAAATTGATATTAATGGTAATATTCCCGGAGTAGGTAAGTTTGAATTAGGGACTGATTTTGAAAACAATATTAATATTAGTCTTTCCACAGTGATTGGTAAAATTAAAGTCAAAACCAAAGAAGATACTAACTTATCTCACCGATTAAGAAGTTATCTTGAACCCAAAACAGAAGGAATTTTAGAAGTTTTAAATCAGGGTTTGTTCAGGCCAATTGATAAACAATTAAAACAACAAGGTAAATCAGGTTTAGTAGTCATCATTGATAATTTAGATCGTCTGGTTAATACACAGAAACCTACAGGAAAATTGCAATCAAATTATATTTTTGCAGAAAGAGGATCAGATCTAAGTCGCTTGTGCTGTCATCTAGTTTATACTATACCTTTAGCTTTGCGTTATTCTGATGATTACCCAGTAGTAAAACAAAGATTTAAGGTTACTCCAATTGTATTACCAATGGTAGCGCCTAAATTACGGAATGGACAGGAAAATACACCGGGAATGGAACTTTTAAAACAGATGGTTTTAGCTAGAGTATTTCCTGATTTATCTCCAGAAGAAAGATTGGGAAGAATTACAGAAGTTTTTGATCAAGTTGAAACTTTGAATGATTTATGTATTGCTAGTGGAGGTCATGTGAGAAATTTATTGATTATTCTCCATGGTTGGATCATGAAAGATAAAAAGTTACCTTTAACATCGGAGGGTTTAAACAAGGTTTTAATTAATCAATTAAATGAACAAATTGCAGGTATAACCCCCGATGAATGGGAATTATTACGCATTGTGAATGATGAAAAAAATGTTTCAGGAGATTTTGGTTATGAAAAATTAATTCGTAATTTGTTAGTGTATGAATACCGTGATGACGAAGGAAGTTGGTATGAAGTAGAACCAATTTTAGCTAATTCTGGTAAACTGTAAATTAGTATTGTAAGCTGTGTTAGAATGCAGTTCTTAACGCAGCAAAAATTTGGTGCGTTACCTTAACCCTAACGCACCCTAGTACATGACAAATCCTATTACTATATGAATAACAACTATCAAGAAATAATTGATGATCTTCTATGGGTAATTGACACCAGTACAAACGAGTTTTCCCTCAAGTTTGTTCGTTGTAATTATCCCCAATTACGGGCCCAAATTATGACAGAAATTAATCATAATTGTGAAAATCAAATTACAGAACTAATTTTAGATCAATATGCTATTGATCTTTATCACGAAATATCTAAATTTGTTCAAGATCAAGAAATGCACTGTTTAGTAATTTCTGGTTTAGAAAATGTTCGTAATATTGATCAGTTATTAGGTTCTACTAATCTACAAAGAGAACGATTTAGATCAGATTTTCATTTTACTATTATTATTTGGCTAGATGATGTAATTTTAAATAAATTCACTATCTTAGCTAAGGATTTTCAAGCCTGGGGCGGTATTGCTTTAAGATATAATATTACCCTTGAGGATTTAATTAACAATTCTCAGTATATTATTGATAAGTTATTTAATCAGATTATGGAGATAGGTTCAAGGGATTTCCCCTCTAATGAATCTATTTTAGGTCAGAGTTATCAGATTGAATATAATTCTATTAAACATGATTTTCAGCAATTAGGAGCAGATTTACCTTTAACTTTACAAGGGGTAATCGCTTTTACTCAAGGACGTAATTTGTTTAGTCAAAATAAATTTAAGGAAGCAATTAGTTCTTATGAGAATTCTGTAAATTATTGGCAGAATTTACCAGATATATCGCCTTTAAATCAAGCGGTTTTACAATATCATTTAGGTTTAGCTTATTATAGTTTATTTTATCAACAAAATCGCCCAGATGATTTACAATTATTACAATTAGCCAAAAATCACTTAGAACGTGGACTAAACATTTTTGAACAGCAAAAACAACTAGATTTATTAGCTAAATTTATTAATAGTCTAGGTGAAGTATTACGTAGATTAAATGATTGGGAAAATCTGAAAATATTAGCAGAAAAGTGTCAAACTTTAAATCAGCATAACCCCCTATTTTTAGCAGCGTCTTATGGTTTTTTATGTGAAGTTTGTTTAGCAAGATCTTTACATCAAGAAGCTATAAATTGGATAGAATTGGCTGTAGATGAAGAAAAATCAGGGATTTATTTATTACTTTTAGCACTGTGTGAGGAAACTACAAATCATCATCAAAAAGCGATGGAATATGCAGAACAAGCTATTAAACTTGATGTAAATAAACAACAAAGATTTTACTTTTTAGACCTATTAGAAAAATTAGATAATCTATATTTTCAAAAAAAGCAATATTTAGCAGCATATCAAACTAAATTAAATATTCAATCTCTCAAACAACAATATAGTTTAATTGCTTTTGTGGGTGCTGGAAGAATTAAAGCTAGTAAAAATGAAACCACTAACTTATGTCAAGAAATAGAGAGTTCAGGACGTAAATATGATGTTAATGAATTAGTAAATCGTCTCAGTAGTATTAATAAAAGAATGACGATTATTTATGGCCAGTCAGGAGTAGGTAAAAGTTCTATTCTAGAAGCTGGATTAATACCAGCATTATTACAAAAAAAATATATTGATAATAAGGAGATTTTGACGATCAATTTACGAGTTTATCACAGTTGGAAACAAGAATTAGGAACTTTGTTGAAAACCTCACCCCTGGTTCATGTTCCACAAGGAGAGGGGGATGAAACCGTGTCTTTAGATGGGTTGATTACAATATTGAAAGATAATGATCAAAATAATATAATGACTATGTTATTTTTTGATCAGTTTGAAGAGTTCTTTTTCGTTAATCAATCACCATCAGCAATTAATGAATTTTTCAGGTTTGTCGCTGAATGTCTCAAAATCGTTTATGTGAAAATAATTTTTTCCCTCAGAGAAGATTATCTTTATTTATTGTTAAAGGGAACTCGTCATTTTAATTTGGATGCTATTAATAATGATATCCTCAGTAAAGATATTCTCTATTATCTGGGTAATTTGTCAGTACAGGTAACTACTGATTTAATTACCAATTTAACTCACCGTTCGGATTTTAATTTAGAACCTGAACTAATTACAGAATTAGTCACAGATTTAACTACAGAATTAGATGATATTCGTCCCATAGAATTGCAGATTATTGGTTCACAACTACAAACCGAAAGCATCACTACTTTAAAACAATATAATCAATTAGGTGCAGGAAAAGCTAGAAAAGAAAAATTAGTTAATAACTATTTAGCTGTTGTCATTAATGCTTGTGGTGATAACAATATTGAACTTGCTAAATTTGTCCTATCTTTATTAATCAATGAAAAAGATAATACCCGTCCTCTGAAAACAAAATTAGAAATAGCAGAATCTTTAACTATATTGAAAATCCCACAGGAAGCACAGCAATTAGATTTAGTTTTACAGATTTTTGTGTTGTCAGGACTGGTGATTTTATTACCAGAAAAACCCACTGATAGATATCAATTAGTGCATGATTATTTAGTGGAAGTAATTCGTCAACAAATGGATCAATCTTTATTAAGTAGACTGCGACAAGCTGAAGAGGAAAGAGAACAGGAAAAAATTGCTAAATTACGTTGGTTGAAAGGTTTACGAGTGGCAGTATTTTTCCTCATAATAGTATCAGGATTTGCGACTAAATTTGCCATTGATTCTAATCAAGCGAAACTAGAATCTCAAAATCAAGAAATCAAGGCTTTGAGTAATTCTGCTAATGCTTATTATCTTGTAAATCGTCAAAGTCTTGATTCATTATTAGAAGCATTAAAAGCAGGTAAAAAATTACAACAAAGTCTTAAACAAACGCCATTGGAAACACAAGGACTTACTAAAGAGATATTAAACAAATCTGTTTATAATCCGCAGAATGATATTAAGAATTTTAGGGAAAAAAATCGTTTATCTAGTCATCAAGGTGAGGTAATTAGTGTAGCATTTTCCCCCGATGGTCAAACCCTTGCTTCTGCTAGTTGGGACAACACTATTAAACTGTGGGGTAAGGATGGTAAGCTACTGCAAACTTTATCTGGTCATCAAGGTTGGGTATATAGTGTAGCATTTTCCCCCGATGGTCAAACCCTTGCTTCTGCTAGTGGGGACAAGACTATTAAACTGTGGGGTAAGGATGGTAAGCTACTGCAAACTTTATCTGGTCATCAAGGTGAGGTATATGGTGTAGCATTTTCCCCCGATGGTCAAACCCTTGCTTCTGCTAGTTGGGACAACACTATTAAACTGTGGGGTAAGGATGGTAAGCTACT
>JBJTTJ010000229.1:0-15636 GCA_046080125.1 Cuspidothrix sp. | reverse complement strand
GACCTCAACACTGTATTTCTTTGCTGTCTAAATCTAACATATCTTTAGTATAAAAACGATGCCCCGACAATGTTCTTTTGGCTGGAAGTCTTCCTTTAACATCCCATCTTTGCAAGGTCTTGACTGCAACTCCGATTTTTGGCGTTGCATAAATGCGGGATGTTTTTTTGGGTGTAGAGACGTTCCATGGAACGTCTCTACAAGGGTTTTAAGTATATGCAAAATTGTTTTTCATCCCAAAAATCAGCAACGCCGGATTTTTTTAGCAAATTCATGAGGTTTAAACATAAAGTCACTCATAATGTTTGTCTATGAGTGTACAGGTTTATCGCTTAAATTGTCAACTTAGGACAAGCTCTGAGATAATCAATATGATTGGGTAAGGAGTTTTTCAAATGCTGAGTATAATTTTGTAGTTGAGTGAACAACTGTGTAGATAAGTCTTGCTGATATGCAACAATGGGCAAAGTTTGTTGGGGCAAGTACCCCATTCCTGCCAAAATACAGACGTAGGAATAATCTCCAAATAATGGCACAGGAACTGCCGAGAAATTGTTAATGGGCCACATAAATCGCCATTTTTCTAATCTTTCCTGCAATGAATCGGGAAGATGGCGGTTATATTTGTTAGTTTGCCAAAATGAGGTATCTTCTCTTTGAGTTAAGCAATAGTGGAGAACAATAAAATCACGGATGTCCTCATATAAATTCTGCATTGTCAGGTTATAATTGTCTCTGTGTATGGGGTCAAATTTATGGTTGGGAAAATTCTTGACTAAATGATACAATCCGGCCTCAATCAAATAGATTCCTGTTGATTCCAAGGGTTCGATAAATCCGCTACTTAAACCAATGCTGACGCAATTTTTGACCCAGCTATTACGAGTTTTACCTACTCTGATTTGGAGATGTCTGGCAGGGGTACTATATTCTTGCAAATGCTGTCTTAACTCCATTTCTGCTTGTTCAGGAGAAATAAAAGCACTAGCATAAACATAACCATTACCGCTTCTGGTTACAAGTGGCGTATTCCATGCCCATCCTGAACTTAAAGCTGTTGAGGTAGTATAGGGATTAATTCCGCCTCTGGTTTCATTATACTTATCTCCACTTTCATAGACTACTGGTAAAGCTATGGCGCGATCGCATAATAAGAAATCGCTATAAGAAATAAAAGGTTCTTCCAGCGCTTGATTGATGAGTCTGCCGCTAAAACCTGAACAATCAATAAATAAATCTCCAGCCACTTCACCATGATTTTCCGTAAGTAGATGATGAATAAACCCATTTTCATCCAAACTTACATCTACGACGTTATCCACAATTTGTCTAATGCCTTCTGACTTTCCCTTCTCTTTGAGATAGGTCGCTAATAAGCCGGCATCTAAATGATAGCCATAGTCACCTGCTTGAGTATTCAGGTGATGATTATTGACAGACTTGGGTGATTTTTTAGCTTCACATAACTCGACGACTGGAAAGCAACTGGCATCCATTGGTACTGAATTTCCTTGCAATTTACTTTGCAACCAGTAGTGAAAAATAGGAATAGATAAATCTTTCGTCCGCAACAGATCGGTTAATGGATGCCAATAGACATCTTTTCCTGGTAAACCAGACCAATGGACAAATTTAATCGCACTTTTAAAGGTAGCATTGCATTTAACCATCCATTCACTTTCGCAAATTCCTAATAACTTCAACGTGGCTGGAAAGGTGTGAATTGTGGCTTCACCAACACCAATAATACCAATATCACTAGATTCTATTAAGGTAATTTGACAAGGTTTACCTTGAGATTCATTCAAAATTTTATTCAAATATGTAGCAGATAACCAACCTGCGGAACCGCCACCAAGAATAACTATGTTTTGGATTTGTTGATAATTTTGTAATGTCATATTTTCTGAGACTTATGAATTATTTAATTAGATGCCAATATTAAAAGCAATGCAAATTCTTTCCTGTGAAGATTTGTTAGGATGAACATAATGATTGAGATAAGCAGGAAATAACAAAAGTAAGTCTTTTTGAGGTGAATATAAATAGCGATCGCTAGTATATATACTACCCTTATTAATTAATTGCTGTGGAATAGTCAAACCTTGTTCTCCTACTGGATTCAAAAAAACAATTTCCCCTGAATTTTTCTCTGCTTGCAAATAATAAACCCCACTGAAAAAAGCTTGAGGATGATTGTGAATCACATTGTATCCTCCAGTTGGGTTAACATTAATCCAGGCTTTCTTGACAAACAAATTGGGTCTATCTTCCACAGCAATTTGATAATCTTTGCAAACAACCTCACCAAATGCTTGTAAAACCACATCAAAAAATTCTTTAAATAGGAAATGATTATGAATATCATCTTGGCTTTGGAAAGCATCTCTAGTGCTGCGATATTCTTGATAAATTCCCTTTTCGAGATAAAGCTGATGACTTACTTGAATAAGTTCGGCAATATAACTTTCTGATAAATTTAATTTAAACCCATATATGGGGGTAAAAAACAAAGGATTTTGGAATTTATGTTCAAAGACCATATCGCTACCTATAACTGTGTAAGAAAACTGTCCGCGCTGATCAGCATGGACAGGAATTTATCACTACTCAAATCAATTTTTATCAACAGATAGAGACTGTTTTATTTCGCCGCACTAGGGGTTTAGCATCAGATACATAATCTTGATAAGCCTTAGCTACATTATCACGGAAACGATTACCAAAACCATCACAATAGTTACTATGAAAATCACCCGTGTGATTCATTGCCAAAACTGCACAACCACCCCCACAATAAAGAGCATAACTACATTTACGACAGGTAGGGTTAGTTACAACTGTACGATTGCGCCAAGTTTGATTTAATTCCTCATTTAAAACCACTTCATTGTTTTCAGTCAGATGACCAATGCGTGTTTTTTTATCTCCTGTTTTCTCCCAACAAGCATAGATATCACCAAAGGGATCAAAAACATACATTTTTTTATGTGCTTGACAAAAACTGGCTTGAAATGGCGGCAAAGATTTTTGCTTTTGTGATGGATCTTTATATGCTGCGAATATTTGTCTAATTGCGTCTGGCATCCCATCATCAGGGGGTAAAATAACTTCCATATTCGGATATGCACGGCGCATTTCTTGTAAAGCCTTCTGCAAATGCCAGGAATTAAAAGTTGTTTTTACATCTGTGTTTTCATTAGAGGCATGAATGGGCGCTGTATAGGTAGCAAATTTTTCATAATTATGCCAACCTTTTGCCATAATTTCATCAGCTAATCGAGGCAATTGTTGAATATTGTTGCGGTCAATATTCATCCGCACACTTACCTCTACACCTAAATCCAAGGCCATTGTGATGTGATCAGAAATTCTATCAAAAGAACCACTGCCATCGGCATAGATACGGCGTTTATCGTGTTCCAGTGCCGGTCCGTCAAGGGTAATTTGCACGGATGAAATTTTATCAGGACTTAGCAAATCTTTATAAGCGTGTAACTCAGTTCCATTACTAATGACATTAAAATGTGCTTCACCAAGAGATAATGCCCTATTGATAATGTATTCAATAATCGAGTGGTTTTCTTCTAGCAATGGTTCACCACCAAAGAAGGTGATACTGCGAGGAATATTAGCATCTTTGGGGACTCCGTGACCCGCCTCAATTTGGGGCATGGCGGCAAAAATTCTATCGGCTATTTCTGGCTGCATGATTTGCAGTAAATGTTTAAAAGCGGGATTAGTCCGCATATGGTCTTGAAAACAATAAGCACACCGCAGATTGCAACTGTAGGTGGGCATAATAATATAGGCTGGCATCAACAGACTTTCAATCTGATGTAGTTTCGTTGCCATCTTCACGAAAAATCTCTCTTCTTCTTCCTCCGTCATTTCGGTTAAGTAACCACGTCGTTTCAGTGACTCAATCATTGCTTGAGAAGGAGTAACAATATCTGACTCGATATGAGGTTCAGAAATCCATTCTCCATAGAGAGGTTTAGGGCGTTGCTTGGATTGAACAGAACGTAAATAGGATGCTATGGTTCGTTTAACTTTATCAAAAGCGCCAGAGTAGCCATGTACAAGCAGGACTTCCTCTGGCTTATTAGGTAAATCTACATAGATTGTATAACTACTTGTTCGCAGCATATTTTCTTTTCCTCATTGAACAAAGCTAAATAATTAAATTCGTTAAACTGTGTTAAATTTGATTAACTTTTTTAGGAAGAAAACAATGGAAGAGTCCACTTTTTGCAAAAAGATATGAAGAAAGCCTAGATAGAAAATGTAGTTAATTTCTATCAATAGGAAAATAATGGGAGAGTCCAATTTTTGTCAGGAAATATCACGAAATGACTCAAAATCCTAACTATGTTGGGATACTCTCCCCTACTAAAATAATATGACGATGCAAATTAATATGGGTAGATGTATTGTTTTAGAATTAACCCAACCCATCACCCTTCAGCTTTTACCACTGAGAACAATTACGACCAGATCCATAATAAAATCCACCAGCAACAGCTTCGAGAGCATCTTCTGAAAGTTCACCCTCTTCTCCTAGACTTGCGGATAGACTCTCTAGTTGGCCATCAGTATTAACACTTAATCCTCTTGCTTCTAGTTCACTCCGAAATTCTTCAGCAGTGAAGTCTAATCCTTGTTCTTTACCTAACTCTACAGTTAAATTCAAAGCTGCTTCAGAGCTAGATGCTTCGGATTCTATTTGACTACGTAATGCTTCATCTTGTTGAAGAGCATTAATCATTTGACTTGCATTTTCTGCGGACATATCTTTTAAATCTCCGTAAATACTTTTAATTTGACTGTGTTTTTCAGTCTTGATGGGAATCATATCACACTAGAAATTGTTTGTCGATCCGAAAAGTTCAGGTCTTTGTTCTGAAAAGTTCAGGATGCTAAATCCCATAACTACTTCAACTTCATAATAAGTAACAGTATTATCTTTATATTAATTATTATGAAGTATATTGTAAAATATTGCTTAGTTATACTAAGTTATATTAATTATGTTAACGATCAAAAAGAAATAGTAAAGTTGTAATTAATAGTCCGAATCTTGCCTTGATAGAAAAGTGTTTATCCTGATTAATTTTTAAATCAACTCGATTAGAATATAGGATGAAGTCCAATAGTGAATCATGAAAACTATGATCAATAATATATACCAAAATACTAGCAGGAATTGAAAGTTTGATCAAGTAGTTATTAGATAGTGGAGATGAAATAGATATATTCACTAAAATTCTTTGATATTTAAAATCTATTGCATAGTAAATAGTTTCTTGATTGCCAATTAACTCCAGTAAAATAATTTGATTAATAAATATATTTGGCACTACAGATTTTAAACTTTGTGCTAGGTAGATGGTGAATTTCTCTCTATGTTTTTCAGGATCGCCAAAGTTAAACTTAGAGATATTTTCAGCCCTAACATATTCAGTAATATTGTATAAATAATCCTGAAGATTTTCTCCCCAAAAGTTTTTTGTTTGAGCATATTTAATCATGTTTATCCGTAAATCTAGAATATCTCCAGGCTGGAATATAAAATATTTAGTTTGAGGTAAATGAGATAAAATTCTATTAATAAAAATAGTTGGTGTCATTCTTGCATAGCCATTGAGATGTAGCTGATCCTCTTGGCAATAAGTCAAAGTCATGGAATAGGGAATAATCGTTTCTGGTTGGAGAATTTTGATAAGATCAACTTGGTATTGTAAAAATTCTTCTTCTTTAATTACTACTTCTTTGCTCATATCTTGGGGTGAACCATAGAGTAAAGTTGGTTGATGATTGGCAAAAGAGGTATAAAGAAGAAAAGCATAGTCAATATGAAACTTATCAGCGATTTTAGCTAAAGTTTTGGGAGTTAATAGACAATCATTTTGATGTAGAATGACTTTATCTTCGATTTTAACTAATAAAACAGTATCAATTAGGTCATCCCAATAACTAGTAACTTCTACCGTATCATTGAGTTGCAGAGTTTGGCCATTTTGGAGAAGGATAATGTTGTTATATCCTAGATCTCGATATCTTTTTTGTAAATCTGGTCTTTGAGCGGGTAAAAGAACTGTTTCTATCTGATTTTTGAGTTGTTTGAGGGTTTCAGGGTGACTATGATCTACATGAATATGTGAACTATAAACGTAATTCAACTTACCAAACATTTCTTTAGTAATATTTCTGGGTGGGAAGTGAAATAAACTTGTAGCAAAAAATGGTTCGAGAAAGTAGCAGGGATCGGTTAACAGAGAAAAATCTTCTGTTGTCAATAACAAAGAGGCATGGGTAATATATTCAATATTCATGGTTATTATCTAGGTATGATGATCAAAGGTATAAATATTTTATAGCGGCGATCGCATATCAAAAGTTATGTAAAGTTCAGGTTTTCAATTTCGATATGGGGAATTTTGAGAAATTAAACTAATATTATCGGTTATGTAGCAATACAGTTCAGTTAAGCCTAAAAATCTTTTTTAAACGAACCACAGAGACACAGAGGACACAGAGAAGAGGGAGGAAAAATTCTTAATTGAATTGTATTGGGTTATACACAAATGATAAGGCATAAATTTTCTATTTAATTGACTCATGAACAAATCTGTAGCCGTATTCTTAGGACCATCCTTACCAAGAGATCAGGCCTGTCAAATTCTTGATGCTGATTACTATCCCCCAGCTAGTAAGGGAGATATTTACCGTATTATGGCTTCAGGAGTGAAAACTATCATTGTTATTGATGGGATTTTTCACGGTCAACCATCTATTTGGCATCGTGAACTAATTAATGCCATTGAAGAGGGAATTAAGGTATTTGGTGCATCTAGTATGGGAGCATTGAGAGCCGCAGAGTTAGAATCTTTTGGTATGATTGGTTATGGTCAGGTGTTCAGATGGTATCGAGATGGGTTACTAGAAAGTGATGACGAAGTAGCTCTTTTACACGGAACACAAGAGGCTGGATTTGTTTCCATATCCGAGCCTTTAGTGAATATTAGGTATACATTAATTAAAGCTGTAGAAGCCAAATATTTAACAGACAAACAAGCAAACTATTTAATAGATGAGGCTAAACAGCTTTACTACCCACAGCGATCTTACCAGCATATCCTTCAGAGTCAAGTAATTCAAGACTTACCGACAGAGATAGCAAACAAATTCAAGCATTACTTATTTCACAATCGGGTTAATATTAAACAAATTGATGCTGTGGGAGTTTTGAAACTATACACCAGTCTCCATCACAATCAGACATTAGAAGTGGGGGGACGTTTTTGTTGTCCTGCCATAGATTTGCAGTTTCAAAGGTCAAAAATGACGGGGTTTGTTACCCCCACAGGAATCAGATTGGGAAAAGAAGTTTTCCAATTGCTCAGACAAGATATTGGACTCCAGGAAAGGATGCGATCGCACCTGGGAAAACATTGCTTTTTACTCAAATGGGCTAAACAAAATCAAATATCTTTTCCGGGATTAGAACGGGAAAGCTACCGCGAACAATGGCAAAAAAGACACAATATTATTAATCAGACACAATGGTTAAAATCGAATGGGTTAACTTTAGTAGCTTACCAAGAAATTCTGGAAGAGTATTTTTTAGTTGATTGGATTATTCAGCAAGGTCCAAACTATTTTGGACTGGAGTGGAACTATGAAGCAGCCCTAGCCGCAGAATTATGTTTAACTGAAAATGTTGAATCACAGGAAAATCTGTGGCAAAAATTATCACAGCGTCGTTTAATTGTGGAATGGTCGAGACAAAATGGTATTGTATATCCACAGACAGAACTTGAAAGTTATCTAGAAAAATGTCAAATTCTCCACAACGTAATAGATCAAGAACAAAATCAAGTTTGGTTAGTGGAAAAAGCTTTAGAGAACTGGATTATCGAGAAAGGACCTGAGTATTTTGGTATTTCTTGGTCTTTTCCCCAGGCATTGTTTCAAGAATGGCAAATTACTGGTAAAGCTGCACAAATACTATTTGATTGTGGAAAATATCCTGTATGAAAAAGATAAATAGCTTTGATAAAAATCATACCTATGGGACACATCGTTTAATTTCTCCAGAGGAAACTTTGGTTAACATTAAACCTCACTTATTAGCAATGGGGATTACTCGTTGTGCTGATGTTACAGGATTAGATCGATTGGGTATCCCTGTTTACTGCGCCATTCGACCCGCAAGACCTTGGCTACAAGTCAGTAATGGTAAAGGAATTTCTCATGTAGCGGCTAAGGTTTCGGCATTAATGGAGGCTATTGAAGTTTTCCATGCAGAAACCCCAAACCAGAGTTTACGGCGTGACAGTCTCAAGTCTTTGCAATCAAAGGGAGGGGAGGTGATACAACCCCATGGTCTGCCAGAATATTTTTCTCAGGCTTACTTTGATCAAGACTTTATTCTTGATTGGACAATAGGACAGAACTTAATTACTAACAGAGAAATTTGGCTACCAGCCAGTGCCGTTTATGATTGTTCTGGTCGTGATTCTCCTAATTTGTATCATATAGGAACTAATGGTCTGGCTAGTGGAAATCATGTTTTAGAAGCGACTATTCATGGTCTTTACGAAGTGATAGAACGAGATGCGATCGCTCATCTTGTAGTTCAAGGACGCTTGAATCTGCAAACAAGATGTCAATTTATTGATCTGAAGACGATCAATGATCCCTGCCTACAAATGTTGTTAGGATGCATCCATAGTAACGAGTTTAAACTTGTTCTCATTTGGGTAGAAAGCTGTATTCCTATGAATACATTCTGGGCTATTCTGCTGGATCAAAATCCCTATAACCCTGCCCTGATAGTTAATGTTGGCTATGGGACACATCTTAGTCCCAGTGTAGCCGCAATACGAGCTATTACTGAAGCAGCCCAATCACGACTAACATTTATTCATGGCGCACGGGATGATCTCAAAGCCGAGGAAATTTTTGAGAAAACTAACACCCATCGCCAACTCTACAATTATTTTGATCGTATTACCAGTACAACTTCCTGGCAAACATTGACTAACTTTGCACAAGATGATTTATTGGCAGACTATAATTATATTTTGCGATCGCTCCAGCGCAATGGTTATCAAAATGTTTATCGTGTAGATTTGACGCGAGAACCTTTTAATATTCCAGTTGTGAAAGTTTTTGTCCCTGGTTTAATCATGAATCATTCCCTGTTTTGAGAAATACTCAATCAATTAGGCTTAAACCAACGATGACCAAAAGCTAAATAAGCTTTTACCTCCAAGGGCTGATCAGGTTGATAAACTAGCTTGAGATGATTGATAGTTCGCCAAAAAACACTAATACTACCTGGGCTAATCCAGGGGTCTAGGTTTTGTAAATTAACAGGCCAAAGGTCTGGATGATCCTTTTTTTGAATTAATCCAGACCATTGTAGCAGAGCATCTCGTTTTTCATGCGTGCAACATTTCATGCCTACTAAAAGGTGGAGAAATTCGCACCAGCGAGGTTCTTTTCTAGGCTGTTGATCTAAATAACATTCCAATCCGATTCGAGAACCAATCTCTTCTTCAATATCAAAGCATAAAACCAGGCGATCGCTCAGAGGTTCAATGATATTAATAATCTTAATTAAATCTGCCTTAACTGATTGATCTTGAATTTGAGCCAAATAAGGGGGAATCATCTCCGCCGATAAACCACTAACATTGATTCGTAGTGGGTTTCCCAAACGCGATCGCATCGCCCCAATTTGACCTATTCCTACGTTATCAGGTAAGGCATTAATACACTGCCAAATTAAAGCCTTACGCCTCTCATTCATTGGCAAATTATGTAACCAAAATATTAATTCCCCTAACTTTGATAAATCCTCAATTTTCCTATCTTTAAATTCCCTACTCTGCAAACTAAAAAACCAACAAGGTATCATTAACCCATCTGTTTCTCCATCCAGATCAAATTCGAGCCAAATATCCTCAACCGTGTTATAGGTAAGAGAATTAACGGTTGTCCAATTTTGACAGAAACTTTCAAGCTGTTGCCAAAATGGATAAGATAAAAGTGCTTCAGAAATAGGAACTTTCATCCGTTGCCAACCTACTGATAAATCCACCTGTGGTTGATCACTTCCCAGCCGACATTCTAACAACGTTGCCGATAAAGGTGGTAAAAGTTTTGTCAGATGTTCTATGCAAGTTAGTTGTCGTGGAGAGACGAGTACATCTGACACATAAGGAAGAACTAGGCGCAAATAATCTTGTAGTGAGTAATTCATAATATTTCTACCCGAATTTTATTCATGAATCACGAAAAGTCTAATTGTTGATGATATAACTTGATCTTACAATTAGACTATCATCAATAACTTATAAACGTCAAAATTTTCATTATGTTAAGTTTCTTTATAAAAAAATAACTCACAATTTTTTATTTTATAATAAAAATCATGGTTAAAAAACTATAACTTCAAATAGATAAATAATGAATTACGACTACGATGTGATCATTGTTGGTGGCGGACCAGCAGGTTCAATATTAGCTTTGTCAGCAGCTAAACAAGGACTAAAAACTTTACTCCTGGATCAGGCAATATTTCCACGTGATAAAATTTGTGGTGATGCATTGACCGTCAGTTGCTTAGAAATTTTGCAGGAATTTAATCTCATAGATCAACTACTGCAAAAACCCCACGGTTGTGCCCATAATATGATTTTTTATGGAGAAAACCAGCGTTTAATGCCTCCAAATCTAATGGGGTTTCAAAATAGTTCTAAATTGCCAAATATCTCTACATCAAGAAGGTGGATTTTTGATAATGTTTTATTCCAATCCGCTAAAGCTTGTACTGATACAAAAGAGGGATTTAAAGTTGAAAATTTACTGATGAAAGAAGATTGGGTATTTGGCATTCAAGGAACATCTAAGGATGGTATAAAAAAGGAATATACAGCTAAAGTAGTCGCTGGTGCAGACGGTTGTAGCTCAGTAGTAGCAAGAAAATTAGGTTTATATCAATCTTTAAAACAGGATGGAGCAACAGCAACTCGTGCCTATTATCGTGATCTTGATGTTTCTGGAAATGAATTAGAATTGTACTATCTTCCAGAATGTAGACCTGGTTATTTCTGGATTTTCCCAGTAGATGAAAAAACTGTTAATGTGGGAGTAATTTTATTTGAAAAATACTTCAAAAATACAGGTATTTTTCCTCCTCAAATTCATCGTCAGTTAATCCAATCTCCCCTATTAAAACACAGATTTTCACCAACAAAACAAGTTAGTAATATTCAATGCTGGTATTTACCTTTAGCCAAGACAACGCGAACCATACATGGTAATGGATTTATTCTTTTAGGAGATGCTGCTGGTTTAATTGATCCATTAATTGGTCACGGAATTGATCGAGCAATGATGTCAGGAAAAATTGCTGGTGAGCTATTGGGTACAATTTGCAGAGATAATGATTACAGTAAGCAAGCATTACAACCTTATGCTGATGCTGTCTGGAAATATTTTGGTTCTATATCTCAATTTGCTGTGAATTTTCGGGAGCGTATTCAAGATAAACCATTACAACCAATCAATTCTTTGTTTTACAAAGGTATGGGTAAATTAATTCCGCATTGAGTAGGGTAATTGCTACTCTTAGAACATCCTCTCAGATATCAGACTCTCCAACACCTGCTGTAAATCTGTGGTTAACTCAGCCACCGCTTGTCTAGCAGCAACTCGACTACTTTTATAATTTGCATAACGTTCGGAAATAGAAATTGGCTCACCTATAGTTATCCTAACTTGCTGTTTACCCAACTGTGGACGATTTACAGGGGGATTTCCCTTAATTTTATTCACTAAATCCCATAAAAGTAATGTTGTTTCGGCAAATCTTTCTAAGGTGGGTTTTTCTCGAATATACATCCCAGAAACAGCCACAAAATCTTCCACCAATCTCATGTGCCACATCCGCGCATAAGCCTCTTCTGCGACCCTATCTCCTAAACTTTTATCAATGGGCGATAATGTTTTAATATCTTTAAAATCTTCTCTAAAGATATAATTCCACCCCGATTGTTCTACTCGTCTACATCTATCATTCCAATTTCCTTTGGAGGGTAAATCAAAATATTGTTCAACAATAAATAAAGCCACATTCATCACAGATTGTAAGCGATAAGCTAAAGCCTCATTTCGATCTGTAATTTCCTGATTGGTAATCTTTTCATCCGGTAATGTTTGATGATAAAATTTACTGTAAAACTGCTCCATTACCGATAATAAATGTTCTGCTAAACTTAATAAACGAGGATAAAGACTATTAAAAGAAGCCTCTGTTTTTTCTTGATTCACAGATAAACCACTGGCTGCTTCTAATTCAGTTAATAAATTTGCTATATTATTCCAAGGTTCATTGATATAACTATATTTAATCCCAATTGGTAAAATTAAAACTTCCTCATCTCTGCCGGCTTTTTGTAGATCTTCCGCACACCAAAACCCCATCTGTGCAATACCGGGTTCTAAGGGACTGATAATCTCAGATAAACCATTTGTAGCACCTTCTGGGGCAGCAGCCATGGGAAACTCACCATTGAGATACAAATCCCGCGCTGAACGCAACCCAGTCCAGTCTGCTTTACCCCGTTGAATCGGAGTTCCCCCCAAATGGGAAATTACCCAACCTACATGAGAACCAGCCCAGAGAGGAATGCCCCGATCATAGATAAAATGAGCATGAAGCGGATATTCTAGCTGTTTACCCTCAACTCGTGCTACTTTAGGCAAGATTTGGGACAATAAATAGGTTAAACACAAAGGATCTGTTGTTTGAGGATGACGAAAGGCCATCATAAACCGGATTTTACCATCCTGAAATCGCTGATAACAATCCGCTAAAACTTTAACGTTGTTTGCCTCAATGTTACTAATGGGCGTTTGCCACCCTATCCAGCTTGGCAGAACTAAATGTACCAATTTTAACAACAAAGGGTTAAAAGCTGGAGGAATAAATTCTAAAGGTGGTTGTGCTTGATACATTGCTTTTAACAAGGTAGTTATCTCCTCAAGTTATAACAGGTCTGATGTGACAATTAACAAAGGTTAATCTTCATTAATTAGCAAAAAAGGAAAACACAATGCGATTATCACAAATGCTATTTGTTACACTACGGGATGATCCGGCAGATGCGGAAATTCCTAGCCATAAATTGCTACTCCGTGCTGGTTATATTCGGCGTATTGGTGGCGGAATTTATGCTTATCTTCCCCTAATGTGGCGAGTTTTGCAAAAGGTTTCCCAAATTGTCCGAGAAGAAATGAACGCAACCGGCGCACAAGAATGTTTATTACCCCAATTACAACCTGCGGAATTATGGCAGGAGTCGGGAAGATGGGATACTTATACTAAGGCAGAAGGTATTATGTTTTCTCTGGTTGATAGAAGAGAACAACAATTGGGTTTAGGTCCCACTCATGAGGAAGTAATTACTACTGTTGCCCGTGATATGATTCGTTCATATCGTCAATTACCTCTACATTTATATCAACTGCAAACTAAATTTCGTGATGAAATTCGTCCCCGTTTCGGTTTAATGCGTGGACGAGAATTTATTATGAAAGATGGTTATTCTTTCCATGCTGATGAGGAAAGTTTAAAGAAAACTTACCAGGATATGTACACTGCTTACAGTAATATGTTGCGGCGTTCTGGTTTAGCTTTTCGCGCTGTGGAAGCTGATTCTGGTGCTATTGGTGGTTCTGGTTCTACAGAATTTATGGTGTTAGCAGATGCGGGAGAAGATGAGGTTTTATATACTCAAGATGGTAAATATGCAGCAAATGTAGAAAAGGCGGTTTCTCTTCCTGCGGATTTTGAAATTTCACCTTTTACAAGTTACGAAAAACGGGAAACTCCCCTGACTGATACAATTGAAAAACTTTGCAATTTCTTGAAATGTTCTCCCACTCAAGTTGTGAAAAATGTTTTATATCAAACTGTTTATGATAATGGTTTAACAGTTTTAGTGTTGATAAATATTCGCGGAGATCAGGAAATTAATGAAGTTAAATTACAAAATGAATTAACTAAATTAGCTCCTCAATTTAGTGCTAAAACTATTATTTCTTTAACTGTACCTACTAATGAAATAATTGCAACTTGGGCAACAAAATCCTTACCTTTAGGTTATATTGCACCGGATCTTAGTGATGATTATATTGCTGGAAATAAACAGGTAAATTCTCAATTTGTGCGGTTAGTTGATCAAACTGCGGTGGGGTTAAAGAACTTTGTCACTGGTGCAAATGAAAGCGGTTTTCATGTTGTAGGGGCAAATTGGGGTGAGCAGTTTAAACTACCATCATTAACCGTAGATATTCGGAAAGCTAGACCAGGCGATCGCTCCCTGCACAACCCAGAACAAACCCTACAAACAGCAAGAGGTATAGAAGCCGGTCACATTTTCCAACTCGGTACAAAATACTCTCAAGCGATGGGTGCAACTTATACCAGTGAACAAGGAGAAGAAAAACCTTTAGTTATGGGTTGTTACGGTGTGGGTGTGTCTCGTTTAGCACAATCAGCCGTAGAACAATCCTATGATAAAGATGGGATAATCTGGCCAGTAGCGATCGCACCATATCACGCCATAGTTACAATTCCTAACATTAAAGATGCCCAACAAATCAAAGTGGCCGAAAAACTTTACACTGAACTTAACAAAGCAGGTGTAGAAACCTTATTAGATGACAGAGATGAACGCGCAGGTGTTAAATTCAAGGATGCTGATTTAATTGGTATTCCCTTTAGAATTGTCACAGGTAGAGCTATTACTAATGGTAAAGTAGAAGTTGTAAAACGGGCTAACCATGAATCTCAAGAAATTGCCATTGAGGAAGTTGTAAATACCATCAAACAATGGGTTGAAGAAGCAATAGAAAAGTAAGTTTCAAAGAGTTCCCCGACTTCTGAGACCAATTTCTAGTTTCTGGACACAATAAACAAAAGAAGTCGGGAATCTGAGTTATTACCTGAATAATTAGGGATATAATCCAATAGAAAAACCCATTTAAAATATCCAATCTAAAAACATGAACAGCTTTAAAACTCTTTGTAAAATCCTAGCTATTAGTACAGGAATATTTCTGTTATCTGTACCTACTACCTACGGGATACCTCCAAAACCGTTGTTAACTGCCAAAACAACTTACAATCAAACAGGTTCTTGGGACGCAACTTATTATTTCACAATCAAATTACCAGAATCTCTGACTAATTGGCAACTGCAACAGGTTGTTTTAAGACAAATAGAAGGTGTAGAAAATATTGAATTTAATCAGAAAACCAGTTTTGCTTTTGCAGAAGTAAATGGACAAAAAGAAAAGCTAGGTATTACCCTAACCAAGAGTTCAACCCAACCAGAAACTGTTATTGCTAATTTTGATAAACCAGTTTCTGCAAATCAAACAATTACTATCGCTTTAAAACCTTTTTATAATCCTGTCAGTGAAGGTATTTATCTATTTCGAGTTCATGTTATTTCCTCTGGTGAAAAGACAAATGATTTAGTTGTGGGAACTGCTCGATTGCAATTTTACAATAACTTTGATGATCACCTATTTTATCAATGGTAAAGTGTTTAT